>DATEIL010000022.1:0-15020 GCA_035279085.1 Nitrososphaera sp. | reverse complement strand
TGGGTCTATGCTTCAAGATGGCAACATAGCTAAAAGTGGCATTTTTTAATATAAAATAGCTGATACCTTCTACTAGTGCATTTATCTATAATCAAAACTTGTTGAGGAAGTCAAATGTTAGCTCAACATCGACATTCCTATCGATGAAGGCATTTGACATCCACTGGACATGCAGTTCAGAGAGTTCTGTGGTGAGAGCATGCTTTGCATCGAGCCGTCTGTTGTCACCCGGCCCATAAAGCTCGCAGTCTTTTTGCCCATGGGAGTCGACAAGATTATGGCTCCCAGTACCATCATGACAATAAACACGAACGCCACAGTGGCTCCGATGTGTTTAGCCATCAAGACAGGATATGAAGGCTCCTATCTATTAGGGCGATTGGCTTGCAAAAGACATCACGGTTGCTATGTGTTAGGGTTCTAGGTCTCCTGTGCCCTGATGCATATATAGAGATCCAAGCCAGTAGCAGATCCATGGCAGAGCAAAGAAGGCAAGCCAGCGCGATAGTAGAAGGAGAAGAAGAGACTGAGTTGACCACCACTCAGCTCAATGACCTGGTTCACTATTTTGGGCTTGATTCTAGTGAAACGCCAGAGTCGCTTGTAGAAGGAATTGATGTTCTCGTCCGGTTACAGCGTTCATGAGGGCAGACAATCCTTATCGGATACGCAGGCATAATCAATCGAAAATGGGTCAGAACACAAACTTGGCACACTTTTATACAACGTATTGGTTGGCTAGCCAACTTAATTTATATTATGCCTAAGGCCAATTGTACATGTAAGGCAGAATATGCTTCACATAAAAAACAGGCTGAACGCGGGCTTTGACCTGCTAAAGCTCTGTTCGTTCACTATCCTATGCGCCCTGTTTTCCATTCCAATAGCGACCTTTAATCCTGGCCTATACGAGAACCCAGTGAGTGCATTTTTCGCTTCAGTCGCATTCGAGCTGTTCTTCCTTGTGATTTTTGTTCTCCCTCCAGCCCTGGCATTGATGGGTCTTGCGTATGCCGTAACTGGAAGGCAAGAGAAGCGCATTGAAAACGTAGGCTATGGATACATAGCAGGGTTCCTAGTTGGTTTGATGTTGATACTCTTGTTCTTTCCTGTAATTGAACTAATTGGCCTTGCACTGATTGGGTTCTGCGTTGGCCTTGCATTATCCTTTGTTTCAATACGACGACCAGTGAAAGCCGGTCTTGATTCAGTCGTCAAAGGGAGTATGTTGGATTGAGGGTCAAAAGAGATGGATGATGATGACATTTCAAGGCTGCAAGTGTCATATCTCGGAACCATCATCATTATTACGACCTTCGAGCGGAATTCTGTCCTCTTGGCTTTTTCAGATACAGCTTTACAATTTCAGGCAGTGCCAGAGCATAGTGGATGTGCATACAGTCCTTTGATTCGCATATGCTGCAGTAAAGCGTCCTGTCTTTTAGCAGCTGCACCTCTGCTGTCTTTTGCAGCTTTGAATCTCGGATAAAGAGGATGCTTGATTCATAGCCTACCTTGCCAAGGTACGGCATGTATGACCTGAGAAACTCTTCGCGCTCGACTACTGATTCCAGCACCGAATTGATGTACTCTTTTGTATTCCACCTGTTCTTTTGGGCAGCTGACTTCATGATGTCATAAGTTTCTTTGAATATCTCGACTGTGACTACCTCTTTTCCTCCCCGCTTTACCATTTCCTATTATCGCCCTCGCCTGACACTGCAAAACATGTCAGGACATGTTATGTTTATCCTTTGCGGGAAAAAAGTGGCTGGAAAATGTGGCTTTGTTTAAAAAGCCTCTGCTGCGTCCTTGCGCGGCTCATCCTCTGACTGACACTATTTTTCCGAGGTACTATTTCTTAATTAGAGCTGCTTTCTTTCATTTGGGAATAGGTTGAATTGCCCGCTCAAAGTCGCTGCTCGGGGATGAGGAGAAGGTAGTCGTAGCCGATATGCAAGGTCATTCTAAAATAGAACATCTAAAGGCTCAATAGATTGACTTCCCGCAGTCCTACCGATGTCGGATACCCCTATGCTGCCTGTCATTGCGGGACTAGTTGCCGGCATTGTATTCATTATTGTTGTCTCTACGCAATTCTTTTCATCTCCACTGCAATTAGACGATTTTGTGAAGGTATCGGAGGGTCTTGCCTCAGTCAAGGCATTCACAAATCACTATCCAAACCCGATTGTAACTACTAACGTAACGAGTTTTGAAGCTGAGAATGCAAAGATCTACACAGTCTATTACACAGTTTCAGAACCATACAGTCAAGATAGATACCAGCAAACCACAGCAGTTCTTACCATTACGTTTGATACGTATCGTAGGCCCTTGGTTATCACGATTAATTGTAATTCAGAAAATGGATCGGACTATCTTCATATTGGCAATGCCAGTCTGTATGTACAGAAGTTTTTTGAGCGTGCCAAGCATTGTCCGTAAAAGGTCTACTGTTGAATCCTACAGTGTGTTGGACAGCTCTGATAACTTTTAGATCCTCAGGTCCTAAATAGGAAACCATGACGCCTCCAGACTACCTAGTTTTTCCATTACTGGGTTGTCTTGGAATGAGTGCGTGTGCTTTCGATGTTCTTCAGTCTCACAAGCTACCCGAATTCTTGTTCTTCCTAGAGTGCGTCGTCGCCTTCTTCTTTGCTTCCAATGTCGTACGCTTCGACTACGTCGTAGACAAATATCTTACCGTCGGAGGCAGAGCCGGTGCTTATTTCCTTTAGCAGATCCCGGATAATCTTTGTAGCCAATTCATCTGAGACCAGCACTTCGATTTTGGTTCGGAACCCAAACTCTGGCACGTATCTCATTACTCCTCTGCCGACAGAAACGGGCTCCCTCTTTGCCCTACCGCGTCCCTTGATGTCGTAGAACGTCATTCCGCCGACCTTGTGGCGGTGAAGTATTTCGTTGACTTCTGAAAGGCGCTCTTGGGGAATAATCACATCCAGCCGCTTCATACGAAATCAGAGCCTTCATGCAAGGTATTAAGCGTTATCAATTCTGTGAAATTTGACATTTTAGCATGATTTCCATGTTCTGTGTTATATCTTGTCATATCATGTCATGTCATATTACGTTACGCTTGTCCCGCTCTCAAACTGCTGGTGCCTAAGCATATCCTGCTGGTTCTGAAATGGCTTGCCGCACCTGTCGCATACAAAGTTGGACATTGCAGTAGGAGTCACCTCCGGGTAGTCCTTCCGCTCCTCGTGCGGGTTCGCCGCTTCTCGTTCTTTTATGCTGCCTCCTGCATCCGTAGGCCGTGTCCTGACATCGGGTCCTGTTCGCGTGGCCTCGGTCACCTGGTGCTGCTTTTTCTCGAAAGTGCGGTTTTCCTCCAGTGATTTTTGCACGTGATATGGGTCCCGGTATTCCATGTAACCGTCAAGGCTTTCAAAAAGAGCGACTGCATCATCCGGTGCGCCGGTGCGCCTTGCATACTCTACTATTGAATGCTTGAACGCGGGGAATTGCAATTCCTTCAAGATTGCGACAGATTCGTCTATGAATGAAGAATCCTTTGAGCCCCTTTCTACTGCTCGGTTTATGCGCGATGCGTCAAGGGTTGGCTTGTGCCGGCTCTCGCCTACGTATTTGTCGCTCATATATATTTTCAAAAGTCATGGCGCAGCAAATCTGATAACGGTTTTAGGCAATGGCGGCTTCTCGTTTTCTGGCTCGGGGCAACAAGAACACCATTAGTACTAGTAGATGTCCTTTTATCTTATGTATGATAATACCATACGTAATGGGATTCCTCGACAAATTACGTGGCAAGAAGGACCAGGAGTCACAACAACAACAGCAGCAACAGCCGCCGCAGAAGGAAACGACCGTGATGAAGGAAGAGCCATCATCATCAACATCTCCGTCAGGACAGGCAGGCAGCGCAGGGCACAGGATAAAGCGTTATACATCTGAAGGCAAGCCCGTATACGACTAGACTAGGCCGGTCAGTGCCCTCCTCATCTCTGCTGCTACTGCTTTGCCGACAGCCCGCCGTCTATCATCATGACGCTGCCTGTTATCCACCGTGCGTCGTCCGAACACAGGTAGGCTGTTGCACCGGCAATGTCCTCCGGATCACCTATCTTGCGGAGGGGAAACGTAGATTCTAGCATCTTTTTTGCGTTCTCGTCCTGCAGGTAAGGCTCTATTATCGAGCTTTTTATCGTAGATGGGCACAGGCAGTTACACCTCACCCCGTACTGGCCGTATTCGACCGCAATGCTTTTCGTGAACATTATGATGCCTGCCTTTGTCACGCCATAGACCGACAGTGGGACCTTGGGAATTGAGCGGACGCCCAGAACTGACGAAATGTTTACGATGCTGCCTGAATTGTTATTCATCATGAGTGGAAGCGCTGCCTTTGTCATCCTAAATGTCCCGATAAGGTTGGTATCGATAAGCTCATTCCACTGGTCCTCGGATGTTTCATGGAAGGGTGCAGGGTCGTTAATCATGCCGGCATTGTTGACCAAGATGTCTATCCTGTCGAAAGTAGAGATCGTCTGCTCAAGGGCGAGTAGGATCTCTGCCTCCTTTGTAATGTCGGCCACCACTGTGAGCACCTTATTACCCTTGTCTGTCGCTGCTCCGGAAGAATCAATTTCTGATGCCACTTTTGCAAGTTTGTCCCTGTTCCTGCCGATGAGGACAAGTTTACAGCCCTCAGCAGCCAGCCTTGCCGAAATCGCCCTGCCAACGCCCCCTCCCGCGCCGGTGATAAGTGCAACTTTTCCCTTCATCCCATTCATGTGATATTCAAAGCCCCTATGCAGCAACTATTCTTTTAAAGTATTTGACGCTGGCGGAGATATCGCCGCCAGCACTGCAGCTTCAAGCTCGGCGATTACCGAGGTCACATCGGAAGGGTCGCTCCTGAAAACTGCGCCTGCGGCATAGGCATGACCTCCACCCTCGGGAAGGTTCGAAGCCACGTCGCGGCAGGAGATCGAGTCATTGTTCCTCCGTATGCTCACCTTTCCCTTTGGGCTGTAAAACATCACAAGGTCTGCGGAGGTACGCGCAAATACCTCTTCTGAAAATAGGCTGCTGTTGAGGTAAGGGGAAGACTTTACGTATGCCACGTTGAACCTGCCCGCCTGCCTTATCTGCATCGTGGCAAAGACTGAAGTCTTTGCTTCGTCTCGCAGGTTCGAATAGCGGGCATAGTCTGCCTGCATTGCCGTGTCCCACAGGACACCCTTTGCAGACTTGTGGGCAAGCTCGAGCATTCTGTCGTAGAAATCAGGAAATGTCTGGTAGTACCTGATAAGTTCAGTTATTGGGGTAAGGTACTGGTCTTTTGTAAAAAAGTCCATTGTGTGTGCCATGCTGGCCAGCTGCTCTGCCAGTTGGTTCCCCTGAACCAGCCGCTCGCACATCAGTTCGGCCGCGCATTTTTTGCCGGAAGGGTCGAGCACAAGTTCTGCAAACCGGCTGGCTGTGCGCACGGCCTCCTCGGACCAAGGGTGGTGGTCAACCCACATTACTTTCCATCCGTTGGCATTGGCATCTGCAAGTATCTTGGTGCATGAGGGGACAAGGTCGTCGTTGAGGCCGAGATCCGCAATGATGACAAGTCCGCGGTCTTCTTTGGGCGAGTGCTGAGTCGCTGAATAAATAAAGTTGCCCATCTTGGCCATATTGTCTGCGCCGTATCCCAGAAATACTGTCATTGCCTGCGGGTAACGGATAAGGCCAATTGCGGCTGAATAGAGCCCGTCAAGATCTGATTCGTGTGAAAATATCAGAGTCTTCATGCGCACAACCCCCCCAGAGTCTTTGCAAGACCACCGCCACCGCCGGTCGTATCAAATATCCTGTCTGCAGCTATTCTGGTTTCGTCAAAATCACTTATTTTCAGAGGCGTATTGTTCAGCACGATGCAGCATTGCATCCCTGCCCTTGCCGCGGCAATTGCCCCAAGCGGCGCATTTTCCACGACTAACGCATTCTGTGGGCTCGCTCTCATTCGCGCAGCTGCTTCAAGAAATGCCGATGGATCAGGCTTGCCTGTCTTGACATCGTCTGCAGTAATTACCGTAGCGAACAATTCTGGCTTTCCAAATGCCTCTTGGAGGATCGTCTCAACATCTGCCTTGGCAGAGCCGCTGACGACTGCTTTTGGACAGCGGATGCCCTCGAGCATTTCCCTCACCCCATCAAACGGCTCAGACCTGCGGATGGATCTGAATACTCTGTTCTTTTCGTCTTGGATTTTTTTTGCGATCGAATCATTATCCTTCTGATATCCCCTTTGCTCGAATATTTTTGCGATCAGTTCCATGCCGCGCATGCCCTCAAGAAGATAAATGTCACGTCCCGTAACGCTTATGCCGGCCACTTTTTCAAAGGCGGCCTGCCATGCCCTGACGTGGGTCGGCATAGAGTCGACAAGCACCCCGTCTAGGTCGAATATGACTGCCTCTACTTTCACGCCTAGCTATATCACTTCAACAGGTTATTTATTAATCTCAGCGCAGGCGTTCAAGCTCGCTGTCATCACGATAGGCATCCGGGTCAAGCCTGAACCCCATCGTCTGCTCTCGGGGCACATCGCCCAGCTTTAGGTAATAATCGAGCTTTGACTTCTTTAGTTGCTTGCCAAGCCAGAGCACAAAGCATTGCTCCAGATCATTGCCCTCCTGCTTTTCAATTTCAGGATAGACATCGAGAAGTTGCCCCACAAAATCTGGCTCAAAATAAATCTGGAAAAAATCCCAGCCAAGTGCCTTTCCAGTCGAAGAACACTCGCAGCGGGTTTCAGAAGAGTGTACCCTCAACTCAAGCGATCCGATGAACTCCATTATTTTCGGTCGTTCTTTGTCAAAGTCGATGCATGACCCCTGGATTATTATCATGGGGGGAAGGTCGGCGTGCTTGCGATTCAAGTTATGGCACTCACTCTGCTATCTTCTGGGTCACACTTGATATATAAGCCGATTGTTATTGCAGGTACTTTTCCAGAACCTGCCGGACCCTGTCAATTCCAAGATCCAAGAAATAGTTCCCGATCCTAGGTCCCCTGTCTGTGTTCAGAAACATCCTGTACAGCAGCGTGAAGAACAGCTTTGGCTCGATCCCGTTACTCTTGGCAACTTCAAATACTCCTGACTGCAGGGCCTTTGCATTGTCAAGCGTACTCTGCATCCCGGAAAAGGGCCTGATCGTTTCAAGCAGCTGGGTGACTGCCTTTTTCTGGACCTCTGAAAGCTGTACCTCAAATTTCTCTGACGATTCCTGCAACTCACTATTGTCGTCGGCCCAGTTTGCTGCAAGGCGAATCCTGTTCATTACAGCATCGCTTTTTTCCTTTACAATGTTGTAGGTAACGAGCCTGTTGAAGATCTTTTCGTACCTGCTGGCGCTGCCGTTATTGTTGTTGCTGTTGCTGCCATCATCCTCTCCCTGTGGGAAAATCAGGGCCTGCTGTACCACCAGCTGGTACGGCATGTGGGGCGACGGCTGCTTTGGCGGCTGCAGCTTGTTGATGTATTCATAGAGTCCCTTTTCCCTGACAAGCTTGGCGGGGTTATCCTCCTTTACCTTGCCAAAGTACTTGTCTTCAAGCTGGTCGTACTCGTCCATGAGCGACCTCACATCGTCCAGGCCCACGTGCCTAGTTCCAGTGATGCGCTTGTACAGCAACAGTAGAATTGACTCGGGGGTGCCATAGCGCATCCACATCTGTGGAGTCAGCACGTTCCCTGCCGACTTGCTGATTTTCTTGCCGGATTTGTCCAGAAACATTTCATACTTTACGTGGAAGGGGTGATGGTATCCAAGGATCTCGTCTGCCACCCAGTCATTTATCCTGACAGAGTCCATGATATCCTTTCCGTATGCCTCGAAACGGATGTCAAGCGCCTGCCACCTGGCGGCGAATTCTACCTTCCATGCCAGCTTGCCCTGTCCCTTTGTAATATCGGCTTCGCCCCTGTGCCCGCAGCCCTTGACATCTGCCTTGCCTATCCTGCCGCCAGTGCAAGAATAGCTCACCCTTTTTTCGTCCGGCCTATATTCCTGCGCTACGGCAGTGTAGAGCCGGCCGCAGTTCTCGCATACCGGAAAATAAGGAAGTACTTCGGTGTACTTTTCCTGACCTACAAATTCTGCAATCTTTTTCCCAAGCCTTTCCCTGCTCTGCAGGATGGTGTCTATCTGTCTGACGAGGATCCCGTCCGCATATGCCTGCTTGCCGCTCTGGAACCTGTATTTTATGCCCGCCCTGTCAAGGCCATCCAAAAGGAGACTGCTCATGTGAGCACCGTAGGATGAGTGACAATCGCCAAACGGGTCAGGGATTGAAGAGACTGGCCGGGCGATGTGGTCCTTTAGCCAGTCGGGAAGGCCTGCCGGTATCTTGCGCAGGCCGTCCATGTCATCCGAGTATGCGACAAGCTCGGACTTTACGCCCAAGTTCTGGAGAGCAAGCGCGATTCCATAGGCACGCACTGCATCTCCCATGCTACCGATGTGCGGGATGCCTGATGCGCCCAGGCCGCTTTCCACCCTTACGGTGCCAAGGCCCCTGCCCAGCTTTTGCTCCCGCTTTACCAGTGCATCAGCGACTTTGTCAATCCATGTTCCCCTGCCGATTACAACCTGATCGTCCTCTCCTCCTTCCATTTTACCCTAGATCACCTTTGATACGTACGGTCCGTCCTGCACATAACCCTGTTTTCGGTAATATTCTCTTGTTCCGACTGCGGATATAACGACAATCTTGCCAACACCCATCTCAGACCGCGCAATATTCTCTGCCTCTTGGAGGAGTTTGCTCCCATATCCGCGGTGCTGGTAGCTTTCGCCAACAACATCTCTCATGCCGATTCCGACTGACTGGCCGTACACGTGAAGCTCCCTGACTACCGCACTGCCTTCGAGTTCTTTTCTGTGAGTCATTCTTCCGATCTTGCGCAGCCTGAGAAATCCCAGAATCGTTTCGCCGCCGGACTCCTCGTATGAGAGGAACACCTCCCTGCCCCCGGATGCCATATAGTCCTGCCTCATCAACTTGACATTGGATGGATCAGGGTATCTTTTTTGAAGGCCGGTCTCCCTGCATCTGATGCAGTTGCACTTGTGGCCCTTTCTGGCAAGCTCCTGTATCACCAGCTGCCTGAAATTACCGCTCCTTGGTCCGGCGACAATGTCCTTTGACTCTATCTCGCGCTGGACGCGCATTATTCGGACCCACCGGGGCACCATCTTTTTCGCCTCCGCAACCACGTTTACGAGGTCCCCATCGTCATACGCCCTGTACCTGCCATCTGCGTGCATCTTGTACAGCCCTGTTCCCTCTAGCACCAGCGTTGGATAGATTTTGAGCATGTCTGGCATAAACGCTTCATTTTGAAAGAGCTGCCTGAAATCTTCAATGTCTTTTTCAGGAGAAGATCCGGGCAGGCCGGGCATCATGTGGGCGACTATCTTGTAGCCTGATTCTCTGGCAGTCCTAAAGGCATCAACAACATCCTGAAGCGAGTGGCCGCGGTTTACGAGCTTGTACACGTTTTCCTGAAGCGACTGGACTCCAATCTCGACGCGGGTGACTCCGAGCTCGAGCATCAGGTCAATGTGTTCTTGCCTGCAGTAGTCAGGCTTGGTCTCCACCGTGAAACCGACGCACCTGTTCAGCGCGACTTGGTTTTTGGATATTGCCTCCTCCAAGCTCTCAGAAACCGAGCCGTTCAGCGCGTCATAACACGACTTTGCAAAATGCCTCTGATAGCCGGCAGGCATGAACGGAAATGTCCCTCCTACTATGACAAGCTCGGTCTTGCCGGTGTCGTGGCCTCTTAGCGCCAGCTGATCCATTTTGTTTTGAACCTGCCGGAAGGGATCGTAATTGAATTTCTGCGCAGCCCTTGTAGACGGCTCTGTTCCGGTGTAACTTAGGGGAGTGTTGTATTCGACGCCGCCAGGACAGTATATGCACCTGCCATGTGGGCAGTCATAAGGCTCAGGCATGACTGCGACTACTGCAACGCCGGACGCAGTCTTGGCCGGCTTGACCATCAGCAGCCTCTTTGAGCGGGCGCTGCGAAGGTATTTCAGGACATCTTTGTTTTTCGGCAGGGTGTCTAGCCTGTATTCTGACGAGTATTTTTTCATGATCGCCACTGCCCGACCCGCGGTAATCCCTGAGCTACTATTACTGCTATTATCCTCATCTAATTCCTGAGCGATTGCCCGGCAGGCCAGGTCATAGTTGCTAGTATTACTATTATCGTTCCTGCTCTCCACCGGCCCTGTACTCGTCGTCGTTGCAAGCAATATATTTTTGAAAATCCGCGGGGAGCGCATATAATTTTTGTGAATCAAAGACGCTGTCGCTTTCCGCCCATGTCTACCACGACTTCGCCGGCCCCTCCGCCCTCTATTTTACCAATGATCCTGCTGGGCATCTTGAATCTTGAAAACTGTCCAATGACATCGTCCGCCGCCGGCTTTGGACAGATAACACAAAAGCCGATCCCCATGTTAAATGTCCGGTACATCTCGGGCAGATCTATGCTGCCGTCGACTTGGATCTGCTTGAATATTCCTGACGGTGAGGGGAGGGATTCAAGATGGTACCTCACCTTTGAATTGAGCCTTGGCAGTTTTGTAAAGGCGCCGCCGGTAATGTGGGCCAGCCCGTGAACCTGAATGCCTTTTTTCAAAAGCTCCATGACGGGCCTGACGTAAATCCTAGTTGGAGTCAGCAGTTCCTCGCCGACTGTCTGGACCAGGTGCTCTGCATTATCGTCGACTGAATACTTTCCGAGGAGGACTTTGCGGGCAAGGGTGTATCCATTGGAATGCAGCCCGCTGCTCTCTACTCCGACAATGGCGTCGCCCTGCCTTATCGAATTTCCCAGTATCGGCCGGCGACTGCTCCCCCTGATTACTCCCATGACTGTCCCAGCAAGGTCAAAAGCATTTTCGCTATCGCCGGAAATTACATCGGGCAGGACTGCAGTCTCGCCGCCTACAATTGCCATCTCTGACTGCCGGGCTCCCTGCACGAGACCTCTTGCTATTTCTTCGAGCAGTTCCTCGTTTGGCTGCCTGAGTGCAATATAATCGACAAACCCTAGGGGCTTGGCACCGACGCAGATAATGTCATTTACGTTCATTGCCACGCAGTCAATCCCGACCGTGTCAAAGCGGTTCATGAGCTGGGCGACTAGCACCTTTGTACCCACTCCGTCAGAGTGCAGCGCAAATGTTTCTTTGCCGAGCTTTATCAGGCCCGCATAGTGCCCAAAGCCCGATACGACCTTGCCCTCCGAGAGCATGGCATGGCTTGCCGATATTATCTCGCCTATTGATTTTTGGGCCGAGCGTATCTTTTTGACATCAACGCCGGCATCTCTGTAAGTTGTTGTTCTTCCCCTAGTCAAGCGCCTATGGAGATTGTTGGACGCCGGGCTGGTATATAATTAATTACTATTGCGTCGAACCGGACGGCAAGAAAATCCGGCCAGATGTAAAAGTAGCAGTTACGTATGTACAGAGGACATATGTGCAGAAAACCATTTTTTCCAAATTTGATGTATTCATCAAATTTGGTATTTGCACCAACTTTTCTTACCCCACACAAATGCCTGCTGCGAGTAAAAATGGCGACATTACTTTAATATACGAACTTTGGCCATTTATCGTGGTCTGATAATAGATGGATGCGCGCAATATCGGCCTCCGGAATATTGAGGTTGCCGACACCAAAATCTGCTCAATTGACGGCGAAAACGGCAAGCTGATCTACCGGGGCTTTGACATTCTCGACTTGGCGTATCATTCCACGTACGAAGAAACGGCATACCTGCTTCTATTTGGCGAACTGCCTACAGAAGCCCAGCTCAAGGATTTCAAACGCCGCCTGCAGGAGGCTCGCGGCCTGCCTGAGCCCATGATACGCAACCTGAAGAACAGGCCCAAGCGAGCCCAATCAATGGATGTCCTGCAATCATGCATTGCCGAGCTTGCGGACTATGACCTGAATATTGAGGATACCTCAAAGGAGGGACACGTCCGCCGGGCGATAATCCTGATAGCCAAGATTCCTGCCATAGTCGCCGCCTGGAACAGGGTAAGGTCTGGCCAGCATGTCATTGATCCTGTTGAAGAAAGGGAAGTCTCACACGCAGCCAACTTTCTTTACATGTTGCGGGGAGTCGACCCTTCGGTCGAAGAGGCAAGGATTATGGATATATGCCTCATACTTCATGCAGAACACAGCTTTAACGCTTCTACCTTTGCTGCCAGGGAAATCGCGTCGACCCGGGCACACATGTACGCCTGCATAAGCGGAGCCGCCGGCGCACTCTCCGGGGAACTTCACGGGGGAGCAAACGTCCAAGTGATGAAGATGCTGCTTGAAATTGCCGAACCCTCAAAGTCCGAGGACTGGGTCGCGCGCAGGCTGAAATCAGGAGGCAGGATCATGGGCATGGGACACGCAGTATACCGGACCACTGACCCGCGCGCCGACATTCTGGCACGGCTCTCTAGCAAAATCTCGAGCGAAAAGAACAACAAGTGGTATGAAATAACAAAGAGGGTCGAGGAGACTACGAAGAGGTGGATGCTCGAAACAAAGCATCAGGCCATCTATCCTAACGTTGACCTCTACAGTGCCTCACTCTATTATAGCATGGGCATCCCGATGGATCTCAACACACCCATATTTGCAATATCCCGTATCGCCGGCTGGGCATCACACGTGATTGAAGAAAAATTCGCCGAAGCTGCGCCCAAGCCTGCCCTCTACCGACCAAAGGCCGTTTACGTCGGCCGGTACTGCGGCCCGATGGGATGCGAATATCTGCCCCTCTCAAACAGGATGGCAGCAACGACGGCAAAAACAACAACGACAACAATTCCGCCATCTGGCGGCAGCACACTTGATAAATAGGTCAGCTAGAAGGAACTCTCAAGAGGACTATAAACTGCCAAATGAAGACAGTCACAAAAGGCAGCAACGAAGAGAAGACGATGCAGAAGGATGCTGACATCAACAGTGATAATAATGGTAAAAACAACATCAACAACAATAACAATCATGCCAGCTCAACAACAAAGCGCACACTAGGTCAGGAGGCGCTTGAGCTTCACAAGAAACTCCACGGCAAGATAGAGATAAGGAGCAAACTTTCTGTAAGGTCACCGCGGGAGATCAGCCTTGCATACACCCCGGGAGTCGCCGAGGTCTGCCTTGAAATTGCAGCAGACAAGGAAAAGGCATACGAGTATACGTCAAAGAGAAATAACGTGGCTATTGTCACCGATGGAACCCGGACACTGGGCCTGGGCTCACTGGGTCCTGAAGCGGCGTTGCCTGTCATGGAGGGAAAGGCGCTGCTCTACAAGGAGTTTGGCAACGTTGACGCTTTTCCTCTGTGCCTCAAGACCTCTGATGCCGAGGAGATAATCCGGACAGTCAAGTATATCTCGCCCATTTTTGGCGCAATTAACGTCGAGGACATCGAGACTCCCAAGGCCCTTGAAATAACGGAGCGGCTGACTGAGGAGCTGGACATCCCTGTATTCCATGATGACCAGCACGGAACCGCGGTAGTGACCCTAGCCGCCTTTCTCAATGCGATGCGCTTTACCGGCAGGAAGCCCGAGGGGACAAGCGTGGTCGTCGCCGGCGCCGGCTCTGCAGGGTACGGGATAGCAAAGATACTCCGGGCGATCGGGATTACAGACATGATTGTCACAGACTCGCACGGTGTCGTCTCAAAAGATAGGCCTATCGGCACAATGAACAAGTACAAGATAGAACTCACAACCATGACAAATGTGCCTGATGGCGTCAGATCGCTCAATGATGCCATAAAGGGCAAGGACGTGTTTATCGGAGTATCAGGGGTCAAGAACTTGCTGACACCTGCGATGGTCAGGTCCATGAACAAGGACCCGATCATCTTTCCACTCACAAACCCCGACCCTGAAATCCATCCAAAGGACGCTGCCGACGCAGGCGCCAGGGTGATAGCGACTGGCAGCTACAAGTTTGAGAACAGGGCCAACAATGCCCTAGTCTTCCCGTTCACCATGAGGGCGGTACTTGATAACAGGATTCGCAAAATTACTCAGCCCTTGCTGGTAGCAGTGGCCTATGCCCTTGCAGACCTCATACCACAAGAAGAACTGCGGACGTTCAATATCATCCCTAACGTCACGGATCCGAGAATCCAGCCGGCTGTTGACAAGGCAGTGCAGAATCTTATTACTGCGAAGAACTGAGCTTGTTGTTCAGCCACTCTTTGGCCTTTTTCTCTGCCATGTGCTTTCTCAGTATTATCATGGCCATCTCGTAGAAAGTCACGCCCTGCTTGCGCGACTGGGAGTCTATCCATCTCAGACCCTCAGCAAGTTCAGAGTCATCCTCTGACATTACCACGAGGTCATCGATTATCCCGATGAACTGGTCGTCCACGCTGTCGCTTTCCCTGCTGCTGCCTCCTCCTCCGCCGTTGCCGAACATTGGCAGGTGTCGCCAAGATGCAATTTTATATGGTGGTTCAATCGGTGTTGACACGCTGAGTATAATTTGTTGACTAGAAGCACGCTGCATGATGCTAGCTAGACCTGAAATGGCTATCAAGGCAAATGGTAACAGTTTCTTTTTGGGGCCTGATCGGTTCACTGGGAGAACAGAATCCCATCAGCGGTTTTGAAGTTATTTCAAGTAGTAGATATTATTTTCTGAAAGAGCTTCTCTATGATAAAGAAACGCTTCTGATGATATCATCAGATGCCTTCCATTCTCTGTTAGTGTTATGCAGACTACTTTCTTCCCCCGAATAGCGCATTTGTCATGATAAATTCCGACTAGTCCTTAAATAAACAACTCACATTTTCATTATCGGAATTGGCAAAGGAATGTGTCATTTGGCTCACCGGCCTTCCCGGGTCAGGCAAGACGACAATTGCAAAATTGCTTGAAAAATATCTCAGTCAAATAGGCAAAGAAGTTGAAGTGCTTGATGGGG
>DATEIL010000021.1:0-5537 GCA_035279085.1 Nitrososphaera sp. | reverse complement strand
AAACCCCGTTTTCCAGTATTCAAAGTTGTCCTCCCGCCTTGCTGCCGGTGGGTCTAGAAACTGGAACAGCTCGATACCCGTGCCGTCTGGTGTCAGCATGTGGCAGATGAGGAATGCACCGAGCCTGTCACCGAAAATCTGTTTAACCAGATTGCCTAAGCGGGGATCCGAGCCTGCTTTTGCCGGGGCGATCTCTATGGGCTCTACCAGCACCTTCATTCCCAGGACATCCCTGTACCATTCCTTGGCTCGCTTGATGTCCGTAACTGATACTGCAACATGATTCATGGCCCTAGACATAGTGTGTGCCTATATACACCTGCGTGAAAAGAAGCACAAGATGGGCTAGATAAAAGAACTGTTTTCAGAAATTTTGCTCTTTTACCCTTGCTGGCGCAAAACCGCCAGGGCAGAGATGTTGTGATCTTTTCTTGTGCAACCTTTGGAAAAGGTCATTAAGGCCGACACTGCCAGCTTGCCTTCGATCCATTTCGATTGCCCATAGTCTATACAAAGCCAGCAATGAGGGCATTTAGCACGTCTTTCAAGGAAAAGATATCCAAAGTCTACGCGTTCTTTCCTGAACTCCAACACGAAAGCATCGTGTGCGGGATTATACGGAAATTCGGAGTCATTCAGGGAACTGCCACCGGCTGGACGGTCCCTCCAGTTTTCAGGCTGCGGCCTAACGCTTCCTATTACACCATAGCCCATGAACTGACGCACCTTGTGCAGGGCAGGAAAAATGGCGTGCCACACGGTGAAGCTGCATGCGACATATGGACCGTGGACAGGATGCCACTGGGATTCTTGGATCAAAAACCCTACTATCTCCTTAACCGCATCCGGGTCGACTGGAATGCGAAAAACAAATTGGCGGTAAAGAAGCTCTGCCGGCTGGCAATCGAGCTTAGGGCCACGGTGCGTACATACATCAGCTGGCTGAGGAACCAAATAAAGGAACTGTAGTCCAGTTCTGGAATCTGCTGATGTGTAGGTGTCATAGACATAGCAGAAGTTAATTCCAAATCTCACGTTGAGATGGTATATTGTCCGGGAAATGCAAGCTGTGCACGTCGTCACATGCGCAGATAATAGAGTTCAATGGGAGAACGCTGTGCCCGTCCTGCTTTGCGGGCGAGCTCGAATCTATCGAGGAAGATGCCGGCCACCGCCGCGCAAGTGCGCGCTAAACCGCCTCCTTCATATTAATGACATCTAGAATTTTTTCCATCAACGTTTCAACAAAGAATGCGAAGAGCCTGTTTCCGATGTCCGCTATCCGCCTTTCTCTCCATATCTCCAAATAGCGCAAATTTGCAATCTCAACGCCCTACAAATGGATGATTTCTAGGTAAGATATGCCCGACAACCTTATAAGCGAACAGCCAATGCAATTTATTTTAGCAAGGAGCATGCACAACCGCCAAAAAGACGAAATAATGAGAGACATCCTCCAGACTGCCCAGGGCGGAGCGGGAATTACAAAGATAATGTTCCATGCATACCTTACCCACGGTCAGGCAAAGGAATACAGCAATATTTTGATGGAAAATGGTCTGCTCGAGCGTGACAGCGACATCGGGGCTATGAAGCAGTACCGGACTACTCATAAGGGGATTGAGTACCTAGCCGCCATCGAAAGGATGTCTGAAATGCTCCCTATTGCTACGAGGCGCTCTTCAAAGAGCTCTGCGTTTCTACTCTAGCTTGTTATCTTTTACCTGCCGCACTAATTCCTCGCGTAGCATTTTCAGATGATTCTGCTCGTCATCTTTTATTGTAGACCATAGTTTCAATAGTTCCGGCTTGTTGTCCTTTTCAGCATCCCTGACGTACTTTTCGACCGAAGTGTACAGAAAGTCGGCTTTTTTCTCAATCTGGGTAATGACGTCAAACGTGGAATCTTCGAGCAGCGCACGCGATTTTTCATTCAATTGTGTCATACTATATGCTCACTCAGTAATGCATATGGTCAAAAAAGCTAAAAAGAGTTTTACTTTCCTTGGAGGATGGCCTTGGCGTGCTCAAATGTGCCTCTGACGGTATGCTCTGTCGCTTCGGAGCACTCAAGCCCTCTTTTGCGCAACTGCTCGGTGGTAAAGGGACCGATGGAAATAACTCTAGTGACCTTGTCCAGCTCGACCCGCGTCTGGCTTTCGATAATTTCAAAAAAAGAGCTGACGCTTGAAGCACTGGTAAAGACCACTGCGTCAATTGCTCCGCCGGCAAGCATAGGCGCGAATTCCTTCCATGCCTCAGATACCGTAGTAGCTGTCCTGATGCCATATAGCAATACCTCGTCGACTAGCATTCCAAGCGACTGAAGTGACCGCGCGGCATAGTCATTGGCGGCTGCGCTCCTCGGTATGACAATTTTCTTGCCCGCCGGTTTCATCTCTGATAGCATCACTGTCATGCCCCTAGAAGAAAACTCTGCCGGCACATAATCAACATGCATGCCTGATTCCTCAAGCCTAGACTTTGTCTTTGGGCCCACGGCGATTATTCTTGTCGCATCAAGTGCATGCCTGATTGTTTCAGTATCCGGTGCTCCTGATGCCGTTCCAAACAACGCCTCGACTGCCTGCGCACTCATGAATGCACAATAGTCGTGCCTTTTAGTCTGCAATAGCTCGATAAACTTCCTGGCAGCATCCGGCCCCGCAGGAACCACCTCAATGGTCGGAAGTGCAATGGCTCTGCCGCCTTCCATTCTGACCAACTGCGAAAATTCGGCAGCCTCCTTTTCACTCCTCGTAATTGCAACGACTCTGCCCTGCAGCGAATTCATTTTGGTATGAACCAGGCCAGCTGTGATTCCAAGCCAGCAACGCTTCCGATGACAATCACTGCAGGAGGGCGGATCTGGGCCTTCTTTACCATGCGGTTTATAGTCTCAAGGTTGCCTGTGACGATGCGCTGCCTTCCGGTGGTACCGCTTTCAACTACTGCCACCTTTGTGCTCTTTTTCATTCCAGCCTTTCTGAGATCTCGGCATATCCTCTCCAGCTGGCCTATGCCCATCATCACGACGATGGTATCAACAGCTCCGGCGAGCTTCTCCCAGTTTACTGCCGACTCGTCCTTTTCAGCTTCCTCGTGTCCTGTAACGATGGCAACTGAAGAGGAGTGCTTTCTATGTGTCAGGGGGATTCCCGCGTATGCCGGAGAGGCTATAGCCGACGTGATTCCTGGGACTATTTCAAACAGTATCCCATGTTCAAGCAGGTACTGTGCCTCCTCGGCTCCCCGTCCGAAAATGAACGGGTCGCCCCCCTTGAGGCGCAGGACACTCTTGCCCTGCTTTGCATACTTGACCATCAGCTCGTTTGTAGAGTCCTGGTGGCCCGTGGGATCACCCACGCTTCTGCCCACATAGACCTTTTCCGTCTTGTCAGGGATCTGGGAGATTATCTCCTTGCTTACGAGTCTGTCGTACAGCACCACGTCGCAGGTCCTCAAAAGTTCCATTGCCCTTACTGTGGCAAGGCCAGGGTCGCCGGGGCCCGCGCCACAGATGTATACCTTTCCTGACCCCTTTACAGCCTTGAATTCCATTCCTGCACCGCCGTCCTCCAGCCTTCAGCCAATTTCAATGCGCCCTGTGTCACCAGAGTGTCTGCGACCTTGCTGCCAAGCTTTTCCGGCTCGTCAGCTCTGCCCACCTTGCTGGCCTTCAAGTGCCTTTTGCCGTCGGCTGAAAAGATGCTTGCGTAAAGCGTAATCCTGTTGTCTTTGGTGATGGCGACTGCGCCCAGGGGAAACCTGCACCCGCCTTCGACTCTCTCTATGAGTGCCCGCTCTGCCAGCACTTCTCGCCGGGAACGCGGGTCTTCTATGCGTCTCAGCATATCCGCCACCTTTTTGTCTTCTCTCCTGCAGACAAGAGCTATAGCGCCCTGCCCAGGTGCAGGCACAAAGTCAGTAATCCTAAAGCGCTCAACTATCATGTCCTTCATGCCTATCCTAGTCAGCCCCGCTTCTGCCAGCACCACCGCGTCGTACTCGCCACTGACCACTTTTTTCACCCTGGTCTCTACGTTTCCCCTTATCGGCTTGACGTTGAGATCCGGACGGATCTTCATCAGCTGGACCGCCCTTCGCAGGCTGCTTGTGCCCACTTTCGAGCCGGGTGCCAGTTCCTTCAACCTGCGCCTATTATCAGTCACAAGGACGTCGTTAGGGCTGGCACGCTTTGGGATCGAGGCGACCATCATCTCGGCTGAAAGTTCAGAGGGGACATCCTTGAGGCTATGCACCGCAAAGTCAACTTTTCCTGAAGCCACAGCATCGTTAACCTCCTTTTCAAAGATGCCCTTTTCGTCCATGGTGAAGAGCGGCCGCCTGTCTACATCGCCCCTGGTGCTAATGGTAACGACTTCAAAATCCACGGGTAGGTGAGCCTTTCTGATAGCCGCCAGTGCCAGCTCCGTCTGCGCCAGCGCCAGCCTGCTTCCCCTTGTTCCCACTCTGAGGACCTTCATTTTCTGGCCACTACTATCCTGCGAAGCGATTCGCCGTATGCATCGACTGTCCTGTCAGAGTCATCCTCCGTGTGCGCATAAGAAACAAAACACGTTTCAAACTGGGAGGGGGGGACAAAGACGTCCCTCTTCAGCAGCTCGTCGTAGAGCCTGCGGAAGGTCTGCGCACTGGCTTTCTTGGCACTGGCCTCGTCGCGCACCTTGTCGGCGGTAAAGAAGACCTGGAACATGGAGCCAATCGAGTTTACCGTGCATTCCGCAATCTTTGATGCCGAGACTGCGTCCTTTATCCCGTTGACTATAGAGTCGCAGGTCTTGGCTATCTGCGGGTAAATGGAATTTTTGCCTTCCACCAGGGCTTCAAGTGTGGCAATAGCAGCCGATACACTTACTGGGTTTCCTGCAAATGTGCTTGCTTCGTATACCGGACCAGCCGGCGCGAGTTTCTGCATTATTTCGCGGCGGCCTGCTATTGCGCCTATTGCAAAGCCTCCACCGAGGGCCTTGGCAAACGTCGCGATATCCGGCTTTACTCCAAAGAATTCCCCCGCTCCTCCGAGCGCGAGTCGGAAGCCTGTCACCACTTCGTCAAATATCAGGAGGACATCGTGCTGCTCGGTGATCTTGCGCACCTCGTTGAGGTACCCCTTTTCCGGAAGCGCCAGGCCGATGTTGGCAAGGACGGGCTCCATAATGACGCAGGCCAAGTCTGACCTGTTCTTTTCTATCATACGCTCAAGCGTTGATGGGTCATTGTAGGGGGCGACGAGTGTATGGGAAGCGGCCTCTTCAAGCACTCCTTCCGAAGCAGGCACGCTGGCCGCGCCTGAACCTGCATTTGCCAGTACATAATCATGCGCCCCGTGGTACCCTCCTGCGAATTTTATGATATCTTTTCTTTTTGTAAATGCCCGGGCAAGCCTGATTGCATGCATCGTGGCTTCCGAGCCGGAATTTACAAGCCTTACCATCTGCGCGCAGGGCACCAGCTTGCAGAGCATCTCTGCAAGCTTTATCTCGCGTTCTGTGGGAACGCAGTATAGAGTGCCG
>DATEIL010000020.1:0-11186 GCA_035279085.1 Nitrososphaera sp. | reverse complement strand
CGATAAGGAAGACATCCTTTTTTCATATCTGTCCAACTACAATCTTTCTCAATGCGTAGAGATCTAAAGTCGAGTATTAGCAAGTCGCATACCTATCCAAGCTACAAGAAGCTCCTATCTATCGGCGCGTTGGCCGTCCTGGTCATGCCCCTTCTATCACTTATCGTACCAGCCGAGGCGGCAACATATTCAAGCGTCAAGCTAAATGAATCAGAATTTCAGTTATTCGTATATCCTGCGGCGCCTAACCTCCCAGCGGATTCAGATTCATACCATGCCATGATCCAGCTTCAGACGGATGATGACAAGCCCTTTGAAGCTCCAACAGACTTTGAAGTAAGATTCGTTTCTTCAGATCCATCCGTTATTAACATCCCGCAAGAAACACTTCTATTCAATGTCGGCCAGTCTATGATAAAGGCGGAAATCAAGACAACAGACAAGGCTGGAATCGCCTCCATCACAGCACTTGCCGAAGGCGTGGCTTCGCATACCGCTGCAATAACAACTCTGAGGATGGACTCCTTGGACCCAACTAGGCTAGCAATTTATGCCGCACCGGAGAGTTTTATTCCTGACACAAAGTTTGTCGGAATGGTATACATACAGCTTCTCAATTCCCAGAGTCTTCCTGCTGTGTCCAAGTTTGATACTGCGGTAGACCTGTCTTCCAGCGAGCCTACTGTCGGTAGAATCCCGTCTTATGCAGTCATCCCAGCAGGCTCCAGCGGAATATTAGCCGAATTTACTCCGCAAAAGAACGTCGGCCAGACCATCCTGAAGGCCTCCGCACTAGGCCTTGCGCCAGCCGAGCTGACAGTTGAAGTACAGGGTCCTGTAGCACAGCGAATAATGATTGAATTTGCGCCAGATGTGCTGCCGGCGTTGAACTATAACGATGCTATGATGAGCGTCCAGTTGGTTGATGATGATAATAAGCCTGTAAAAGCATCAAGCAATGTTAGGATAGCGCTCAGATCCTCAGACGCTGGAATTGCCGAGGTGCCACAATATGTTGACATCCTTTCAGGGCACTCTTATGCTACGACCTTTGTCAAATCCAAAGGGACCGTCGGCTCTGTGACAATTACCGCAAGCGCCACGGGCTATGAAACAGGTCTCAATACCATCGAGGCCATCCCCATGAGTACAGCCGGACTAAACGATGCGAAGGTTCTGAAGGTATTCAACTTGCCTAGCATTTTGCCCCCGGACAATTCCGAACACCAGTCAATCATAATTGCTTTCCAAGATCAACAGGGCAATCCGTATAGACAGACCAACTATGTCTACTCTAGAATAGTCCTGTCGACTTCCAACACCCAGATCGGTGAGATTACAAGCGCATCCTTTATTGGTAAGGAGACATATGCCGTCGGCAAGTTCGCGACAAAGTATGCGGTAGGCGAGACCATCCTGACTGCTTCCCTTCAAGGGTATCAGCCAGGTCAATTCAACTTGGTTGTGGACGGATCGGGACCTGCGGCAGTTGCACTTACACAGTTACCAGGAATTATCGAAGCCAAGAATTTTGGTTCAGATTCTTTGTATGTCAGTCTTGTTGGCCATGATGGAGAACCGGTGGCAGCGCAAGAAGATACAACAGTGTACCTCTCATCTTCAAACACGGACATCGCCAAAGTGCAGGCTTCGGTGCTAATACCTGCAGGTGAGAGCCATGCCGTAAGTGAGGTGCAATCCACCCAGAAAGCAGGGCAAACAGTAATCAGCGGAGCATCGGATGGGCTTGCTTCAAGTTCCACAACATACAAGACTGTAGGATTCACGGGCTCAATTTCTGAATATCACCTTGGTCTCTATACTATCTCCAAACTGCCAGCTGACGGAAAGGAATACGAAGCCATAGTAGTCCAGCTCCAGGACCAAAACGGCCTTCCAGTATTGGCCAAGGGAGATACCGAAGTTTCCCTGTCGGCCGCATCATTTGTAGGCGGAAGTGTGCAGGAGAAGGCAATCATTCCAGCAGGTTCAGACTTGGCAACGGCAATATTCAAGACGTCCCTGATAGACGATGATGAATTCAAGATAACCGCGTCGGGACAGGGATTCAAGAGTGTCGAAAAAGAATTAGAGACTTCAACACAGCCGCTCACAATAGTCAAGACAACAGCGTTTCCGTCTAGAGGCGATTTCGAGGATGAAATGGTTGTAGGAATCGATGTTTACTCGGGTTCAATCCCCATAAGTGGTGTGGCAGTGACGATAACGGGCACGAGTGCTGAGGATAACGTTGTCACAACCGATGCGAATGGCCATGCAGAAGGGAGGTACATTCCTACTCTTCCAGGAACAAACAGCATTGCAATTGTCGCCAACAAACCAGGATATGAAGAGGAAACTATAACGTCTCGCATAATCCTTGACCAATCCGTCAAATTCATAATTAGCGCTCAGACCATGGAAGGCAAAGAAATAACTGCTCAGGTAAAGGTCAGCGGCATTGGAAGCGCAAAGACGCAGACAGCAAAACCAGGTGCACCAATCACCTATGAGGAAGCCAAATGGGGAAGTTATACTCTAAACGCCCAAGAAGAAATCAAGGCAGCAAATGCGATTTACACTTTTGCAAGATGGTCCGACTCTTCGACAGAAAACCCTAGAACCTTCAGTATAGTTGACGATACAGAAATCAAAGCTATCTACACAGCCAAGTATCTGCTCCAGGTGATCGACCCCAACGGATTTGCCCAAGGCGGAGGATACTATGACGAAGGAACCACCGCGACCGTGTCTATGACTCAGACAGGAGTTGGAGGAATTCTAGTTGATAAGACGTTCAATGGATGGTCAGGCGACCTCATCTCGTCAATGGCCTCTACTAGCATCACGATGGATGGACCAAAGACAATCACTGCAATGTGGAGCGACAACTATCTGAAGATAATGCTCATAGTGGCGGCGGTGGCAGGTGTAGGCTTCTTCTATTACTGGAAGATCTTCAGGCCAAAGAAGGCACTTGAGCAAAAGCAAAGAGCCCCGGATCTCGACTGGTACAAGAGCTGAGCAAGTAAAAGTGGATCAGCTAGCAAATTCGAACGGGAAAAGATGGTGAAAACTGAATGACCATCACTGTAACTTTCTTCGAATCAGTGCCGGATTTCAAGAAACACGTCGACGCAGCCATAGCGGAGACAAAGACCACTTTAGGCGTGACTCTCCAAAAGACGGAGGAAGTCAGGAAACGGTATGAAGTAGTAAAGAAGCATTTCGACTCCCTCCGCAAGCTGTCCGGCAAGAAAGAGATCCCCAAGGACACAAAGCAGATGGAAGTTGCCAGCTTTAGGGTTCTAATAAATCCCTCCGCGGACTATGAGCTGACCCTCATGGAAGAATCAGTATCGTCCCTCCAGGATAAGCTAGAATCATTCGAGAAGACAAAAGAACTATTCCCTTCTCTGACAGAGGACAAGATGAAAATTGCGATGGTCCTAAACGAAGGAATTCCAGCTGGCTTTATGCTATATGTTCCGAACTTGTAGTACTAGAATGCCGGACATGGTAGTTAAGTAACAGTCAGGTATCCAAAGTAAGTCGGCTAGCAGGAAACATTTCTTGACATGCTCGATACGTTCAGGATTTTTTCTGATAGTGTCTTGCATCTGGTGGGATAGTTGTCTTATATGAAATAAATTTCAGGGCATAGTGTGGATGCAATTGAAGCAACCCTCTTTAGCGCGACAAAAGACGCGATCGCCTCCTTGGGAGAATCGACATTGCAGGCCTTTCGGTGGTATCTCCGCCATGAGGGCATGTCGTTCTCCAAAGATGACATGGACATCAGCGAAATAGAATCAACAATAGAGCAGTTCTTTGGTTCCGCGTCGCCCACGATTATCCAAATGGTCTACCAGAGGTTCATGATAAAGGCAATGTCAGAAGGCCACTTTACTCAAGAATCAATATCATCATTAGTCAAGCTGCCAAGTAGCTCTAACACAAGAATCATCCTGCGTCTTGCAGCGCGACGCATGCACAAGCTCAGCTGAACAGGCTTGCGGACTTTCTTGCCAACAACATGAATACAATTATCTCAAGATGTTCAGCAAGTACAAAGCTGGCGGACTTTAGGTAAAATCCCTGCAGGCTCTTATCGACGCTTGCAGCCGTGATTGCAGCGGCGTCAAAGACAGAGTAACCCCTCAAAGTGAGTTGCTTGACAGACTCGTTTACATGGTCCTGAGCTCCCTGCATCGTAGTGATGTCCTTGAGCGAAACAATTTCGTCGGGATGATTCGCATACCCATAGTCAATCAAAACAATAAGCCCAAGAATTATTGACGCAGATACCGCAACGCTATAAAGAAGATATTTCTTCCTATACCACTCTTGCAGGATTTCGTTTACTACATAGCGATACCGGCGAAGAGGAGTGTGAATCAGTGCAACATAGAAAAGTCCAAACGTGATTGCCACTGCGCCAACTGTCCCGAACCAGAGATTTGAAAGAATAAGACCAATCAGCAGCCGGACGGCGACAAGGCATGCAAACCAAATCGCCAATATTGCAAGCTTTTGTTTTCCTATGCCTAAACCCAAAAGCTCCAGTACTGTCATGCTGTCCCTCCGTGCCCCCCACGTATTGAGACGGTTTGTTTATAAGGCTTTACCAAATTTGGGCACTGTAACATTTTCTGAGAACTCTGTCCGGTTCCGAAGACATGTTCCAAAAACGGGAAATTGTCCTCCCAAGAATGAGACTGCGGATCAATAACCAGTCCTAATGCAGGGTGTATATCGGCTACATTTGAAATGCAGGGCGCGAAAAATGGACATCCCAGTTTTATCTGATTCTGGTCCAGAGCTCGGTGACGATGCAAGATAAGGGTCTGATACAAAAGCTGGTAGGAGGAGGAGTAGTAGACAAGCGCATCAATGAGCTAAAGTTCTCCGAGGAATTCTGCAAGCATCTAGTATCGTACAATCGACTCTATGGCTTCAGGGGAGGCGGCACGATAGAGATATGGAGAGAGATTCTTACCGAGTTCAATGGATCACTCGAGAGCATGTCGGACAAGGAAGTGGCCACGACCATAGTCTTGCTTGACTATTTTCTTGAAAAGCTGACGAATGAAAAGTGAGGATATAGTTAACATTAGAACTTCGACCGTTTTCGATTCCGGATATCTTGCGTTCTATGGTTAAAACATCACTTTTGCCTTCTGATTATGGTCGCTTTGCGTTTATAGCAATTTGTGATGAGCACTATTGCGACCCGTCATGCACAACACAAACGGCGTCTTGGAGCGTTCCGGCAAGGATGAAGGCACTTATCACTCGATCCCGCCCAGAGATCCCACACTCCCACAAATGCCATCACACCTGCCGGAAGCCTCCGAGTTAGGATCCCTCAGCTTTGCCTTGCGCGAGCGCATTTATGGCAGTGCCATGGGCATTGCACTTCCAAAGCATTATGTCAGACGCCCGCATTACTGCGACAACTGTCCCGAATCGTTCACCAGCAAGTCTGCCCTAAGAGAACACATGTTCCAGCGTCACTCCTACTAGAAGGGTATTTTCCTCATTCTAGCAGTTCTATCATCCTTACATACTGGTTCAGGTAGGATCTGCCCTTCTCTGAAATTCTGATCCGGGGACGTCCGTCGCCGGCTGCTTTTGACACGAGTTCATACTTTATCAAAATTTCCAGGTACTTTGACATCGCCCTGCTGTCAAGGTTGCTCTTGATTGCAAGCGCGGCCTTGTTGCATTCGAACTCTGCATCGAGGACCTTCAACATGTCGGCACATATATCGAAAGAGCCGCGCTTGTCCGCCCTGCGTTCAGAGTTCACTTCTTCAGGGCTGGCTTTTGGCATTTTATTATCTGCGCAACCAAACGCTGCAAAAATTAACCAGTTGCAAAGTATAGAGTGCAACTTCATTCGTCATCTGCCTCTTGTTGTTTCTTCCAGTTACCGATGATCAACTCGAGCCGCATTTGCTGTGCTCCGCACCAAGCAACCCTATCTCTGCCTGCGATCACTTTGAGGAGATATTCACGAGGAATATGGATCAAGTTCTCAAGAATTTGTTGCAGAGACAGGTTTGTCCTGACGAATGGTAGTTTCTTTCATGAAAATGAATGATCGTGCACCGGAGCAGCTAATCCTGCATAATCTAACACCTAGTAAGTAACACGCCACAAGATGTTCCTTACGTTTTTTTATAACTCGGATTTCTTCAGCTAAGTGAGAAATATTTCCTTGTCGAATTCCAAAATACTTGTAGCATCGTTCCTAATAGTCCTTGTTGCCTCGTTTATCTTTCAAGGGCAGATGAATTCTGCTTCAGCTGATAGTTCTGATAAGAGCAAGAATAAAGAAAAGAAAGTTCGCGTTCTCGCCAACTCTGAAAGTAGGGCTGCCGAAGCAATCAAGAAGGGTTGCGAGAAGGTCCGCGAGACAAAAGGCCTGAAGGCCCTGGTATGTGATATTGAAGTTGCAGAAACTCTAGGGCTAAGGGAAGACATCAAGCTATTTGCGACTGACACCGTCGCCGACGCGCAGATTGGCGCAGACTCGGTGCAGGCTTCAGGCAACAGCGGGGAGGGCAGAAAAATCGTGGTGCTTGATACGGGATACAATTATGACCATGTCGAGCTATCTTCAAGTTATCTTGGAGGAAAGGATTTCGTAAATGATGACAACGACCCAATGGACGATAACGGACACGGCAGCCATGTGGCCGGCCTGATAACCGCCGATGGCGTCAAATCAGTGGCAAAAGGCGTCGCGCCAGAAGCAGGCATCATAGCCGGAAAAGTCCTCAATGCAGAAGGTACGGGATTCTTTAGCGACCTAGTTGCTGCAATTTATTGGGCAGTGGACGGTCCCGACGGCATCCCGGGAAACAAGGACGATTTCAAAGCTGACGCCATTAACCTTAGCATGGGGACTGCACCTCCTTATGTTTACAAGTCCACATACTGCGACGACGAGATGCCCGAAATGACCGATGCGATAAAGTATGCAATATCAAAGAAGGTAACAGTTGTAGTCGCAGCAGGAAATTATGGTTCACAGGGCGTTTCGTTTCCCGGCTGCATAAGCTATGCACTGACTGTTGGAGCCGTTGACGGCGACGACAAAGTTGCAAGCTTTTCAGGCAGGGGGAAAGGAGTGGATCTGACTGCTCCCGGTGTTGACCTAATCTCGGCCTGGAAGGGTACGGCTTATGCTACCTCCGATGGTACCAGCATGTCAGCGCCTGTTGTGAGCGCAACTATTGCCTTGATAAAGCATGAGCACCACTACTACGGCGCTGCCAAAGTTCGCAACATATTGATCGATACTTCAGTAGACCTTGGCAAAGTGGGCAAGGACCACAGCTACGGCTTTGGGAGAATAGACGCCGCGGCAGCCGCTGCCCTCTAGTATATGCGGGGACTAATGCAGCAGCCGCTGCCCTTTTCAGGTCATCATCTGCGAGCCTTTCTGCATCTAGACTATCTCCTGCCCAAGTGAAAACATTTGAGGCTTTTGACATACAAGTCCTTTAAAGAGATCGACCCGTACGGATTTCAATGCCCGTAAAGGATGAGGAGGTATCAGTTTCTTCCGTTATTGGGGTCGCTAGTGCCAAAGAGAATTCTGGTTCTCAGGGTTCAGCCGTTGAAAAGCCGGCAGCCATAAAGCCCAACAGAAATGGCCCAAGCAAGCGTCCTGGCGCATCGGACTGCAAAGAAAGGATTGCCCGGCTCAATCAGGCGCATCGCATGGAGGTGCAGGGGGCAAAGGCAAAGTACCGCGAAGAACTCAAATCGATGCGGGACGCACTCAACGAGCAGGCGAAAAAGTCGAAGGAAGCATTAAGGCAGGCCACCGATGGCTCAAAGAAGTTCTATGAAGCCCAGCTGAAGCAGATTAGGACAGACTATCAGAACCAGAATGACGCGCTCCGCAGCGAGCTGAAGAAATTGCTTGAATATTCGGTCAAAGAGATTGCAGAAAATGCGGAAGTCAGGCTCTCAAATGATACCAATGAACGGCTTGACGATTTCAGGCAAATGATTCACGATGAATTTATTGATCAGATGCAGAAAAAAGCAGACGAAATTGAGCAGTTACGGGCGCAACTGGAGGGCAAATTGGCGGTGACTTCCCAAGAAAGCCAAGGCAGGGGTCACAGGATTACGCAGCTGGAGAGCAGGCTGAAAGAGGTCTCACATTACCTGCCTGACGACATACAGCAGGAAATCTACGAGCAATTCGGTTTTGAAGACGAGGTGATAGAGCTTGACGAGGAACCCAAGGAAAAACGCAAGGGCCTGTTTGGAAGGCTGGCATCCGCACTCTGAGGGAATGTTCCCGCCATTTTCATTCCAGAGGCTGCCTCTATCATCTTTAAGTGTGTAATGTTGCGACACTGACAAGGTCTTTTGAATTGTGGTCGCGTCTCATTAGAGAATTTGAAAATAATCGTTGCCGCGCTGGCACTAGCCATGCTTGTGATTCCTGCGCAAATTATGATGCAGACTACTACTGCCATTACAAATACTGCTACTATTACTACCACTAGTGCTTCTTCTACTACTGTCGGTTCGTCCAGTGATTTCCCCTGCGCAAACCCGACCATTATTGGCACAAAGAATGACGATGTCATAGAGGGAACGCAAGGTAACGATATCATCGATGCCAAGACAGGCAACGATCTCATACACGCTTATGGAGGAAATGATATCATTTGCAGCGGCCCTGGTGACGATACAGTCTATGCCGGTGACGGCAATGATCTGGTTCAGGGAGGCTTGGATATTGACAAGATTTACGGAGAAGCAGGTGGCGACATTCTTGATGGCGGATCAGGCTACAACGAGGTCTATGGCGGTGACGGCAATGATGTCATCAGTGGGAGTATGTCAGGTGAGCTGATGCACGGCGGGGCCGGCAATGACTTTATGACAGGCTCTGGTGGGGACGACCAGATGTACGGTGATGATGGGGACGACTACATCTATGGGCACGACGGTAATGACATGCTTGATGGCGGAGGTGGGGACGACCAACTCTGGGGCAAGGAAGGAAGCGACACGCTTGTAGGGGGTAGCGAGAGAGATTGGCTGGCGGGTGATGCCGGAGACGATAGACTATACGGAGGAGAAGGCAGAGACTGGCTTGAAGGCGGGGATGGAAATGATCACCTGGAAGATGCACTTGGCAATGATCATCTTTTCGGCGGTGGCGGAAATGACGTGCTAGTCGACGGCGAAGGGGACGACTTTCTTGTTGGTGGTAGCGGTGATGATTCCATAACCGACGTGATTGGGCATAACTTTATCTTTGGCGAGTCAGGGTTGGACGCAATTCATTCAGGGCCAGGGAACGATCTGATAGACGGCGGCTCGGAATCTGACATGATTTTTGCTGGCGATGGTTATGATTTTATCTACGGGCAAGCTGGGGATGATTCCATCAAGGCTGAAGGTGGAGATGACTATGTGGACGGAGGAACTGGTGACGACAGGATCGATGGCGGATCAGGAAGGACAATTGATTTAGAAAAGATTGGCGATTCGCCCTGCGCAAACCCGACCATAAAGGGAACAAGCGGGAACGATGTCATCCGCGGTACATCCGGAAATGATGTAATTGACGCTAAGGGAGGCAACGACCTGATATACGGCAATGCGGGGAACGATGTCATCTGCGCGGGACTTGGAAATGACGATGTAGATGGGGGCGATGGCAGCGATATGATATATGGAGGATGGGGAGACGACCGCATTACAGACATGTCTGGCAACAACTTGATATTTGCGACAGCGGGCGTGGACGAGGTTTATCTTGGCGATGGCATAGATTTTGTGGATTCGGGCGCCGACGATGACTTGGTCTTCGCTGGCGGCGGAATGGATTTCATATATGGTCAGAGTGGCGCAGATTCATTGCATGGTGAGGGCGGCAATGACTATGTGGACGGAGGACTTGGAATCGACACCCTTTATGGAGAAGATGGAGTGGACCACCTAATAGGCAGTGCAGGTGCTGACAACATTATCGGCGGCCTCGACAATGACCACCTAATTGGCGGACCGGACAACGACGAAATGGAAGGTGGCGATGGCGATGAATGGATTTTCGGAGATGGAGGAAACGACCACATCCATGGACAAGGTGGCAATGACGTAAGGCTCGCTGGAGGGACAGGACTTGACACTATCAACGGAGAAGAAGGAAATGACTGGGTTACGGGCGATTCCGGCAACGACTTGCTTTACGGGGGTGAAGGTGATGACAGGATCAATGGGTTTCTCGCCATGGACAGGATGTATGGCGACGGAGGCGATGACGTACTAATGGGCGGGCACGAGAATGACGAGATTTATGGTGGCGATGGCGATGACACCCTCCTTGGTGATGAAGATAATGACAAGTTATACGGTCAGGCAGGAAATGACGTGATGCTTGGACAGTGGGGAAGCGATCTGCTCGACAGCACTGACGGAATAAAAGGAAATGACCTCCTGGCAGGGGGCGTTGAGGTTGACCAGTGCATATCCGATCCCGATTATGCCAGGGAGTGCTAGCCACAGACAGAAAAACGCATATAGACACACTCTCTCTCTTTCTTGCCTGCTCATAGAGCGAAGATAAGCAGAAGACTAGTACCTTTTATGCAATCCGGATCACAGCTTTGGTGCTATGTCTTTTTCTAACAGTGCAAGTCCGGGAGGTGTGTGGGGGCGCGCTCTATTACGTCTAAAAGAACCAGCCAAGTATCTTGTCGACTTTGGAATTGTCGCCTAGCTCCATCTTTTCTTTCTCGCCGTGCCTTACAGGTTCAGCACGTTTTTTTTCAGCCTGCTGGCTCCTCGTAATTTCGATTATGGCCCGCATGTACTCCTTGAGCTTTTCCTTCTGCTCGTCTTCGGTCAGCGGTTTTTGCGGCTCTTTTGCAGCAGGCGACGAAGAGCGTTGCTGTTGTACTACTACCCTTCCTTCGAGTTCCCTTATCCTACCATTGAGTTTTTCAATTGTGTCATCTCGCTCGTGTAATTGTAACATCAGTTCCTTCAGCTCAAGCCTTGAAGACGACTTGGCAAGCTCGATCTTGAGCCTAGAGATTTCAGAGTCCTTCTTTCGCATTAGTGCATCATTTTGGTCGTGGACTCTTTTCAGTCGCCCAAGTTCTTCCTGATGGCTAGACGCCAGGGCGCCATAATTTTGA
>DATEIL010000019.1:0-4088 GCA_035279085.1 Nitrososphaera sp. | reverse complement strand
GCTTTTGCATGTGGGCAAATCCGCGCTTTAGGAGCGTGGTGCCCCGGACCACCCGGGCGTTGCTGTCGGTGTTTTCTATCTTTATGCCCTTTGGATTCGGCTCGGCAGCCACGAGTGAGATCGTCATTATCATCTCAAAGCGCCCAAATGCTCTATATATTTTCTGTCCAGACGTGTTCTTTACGGAAAATCACATCTGTGGGAATAATGTTGGCGACCTGCGTCCTTTAGAGTGTCAGCAGAGGGCACATATCCTGTCCGACTCTTTGAACAGATGACGGGATACGCAAAAAAGATTGATCCGAGATGGCGGGAGTTCAAGCCAATACCCAGAGAAGTGCTGAAGGTGCGTATATGCCACAAGAGAGCTCGACGCATTCCTTCTGCTGCTGGTGTTGTGACAGTTGTTGTCTTGCGATGCAGCGGATGCCGGGAGAGAATGATAAAGATCGCTAGGTTTGATGTATATGCTACTACCGTTCAAGGCGCGTGTCGAGGGTGTCATGCATGCCTTTGAATAATGGCGTCTAGGCGCGTGCCGGCATTGATTATGATTGAAGGTATACTCCCTTTAGCGGAGTCGGCATTGACCCAAGTCAATGATTTTGAATCTTCGCCCGACTGCACATTCAGATGGTACAGGGTGTAATTATAGACGCCCGCCTTTGGAGGGTATTGAGTTTCCGGGATCTGCATAAAACCCGTCCCAAGGAAAAGCTCCTTCATTACTTTAATTTCATCGCTGCCGACACCAAACGTTTGCTCTGCCTGCACAGTCCCATGGCTGTCAAGCCTAACGTATCTTGCAGATCCGTCGTCGCTGATGTTGAGAGTCTCCTTGTCACTGGATTCATAGTCCCCGGTACCGCCCGGTAGATAGAATGTCTCGCGGGAATATTCTATTTGAGGGGATTCTCCCTGGCTGGAAACTCCAGGCAGAAGGACAAGCGCAGCCATGACGCCAGCTATCACCGCGACTATGACGATGAATTTTCTTGCCATTACGATCTCTGAGGTTGGGTGGTGGTTGTTGTGGCTGTTGCTGATGATGACGACGATCTGATGTAGTTGAGCAGGCCCCCGGCCAAAATCACATTTCTCTGCCGCTGGGTAAAGTCAACCTTGAGGACTATTTTGTCTTTGTCCTTCCCAATGGCAGCCTCTAACGACTTGCCGCCTTCCTTGAGGGCACCAATCACGTTGTCTATGAGCAGTGGAGTTCCTTGCTCTAGGGAATCGAAATCTGCAGAGTTCTGGAATTCCAAAGGCAGGATGCCGAAATTGATAAGGTTCGCCCTGTGTATCCTGGCAAAGGATTTTGCAACTACCGCTTTTACGCCAAGGTACATCGGGGCCAGCGCCGCGTGTTCTCTGCTTGAGCCTTGGCCATAGTTCTCGCCGCCTACGATAAAGCCGCCGTGCTTCTCCTTGGCTCTCTTTGCAAAATCAGGGTCGAGCCAGTAAAAGACGTATTCACTGATGGCCGGCACGTTGCTCCGCAGAGGCAGTATCTTGGCTCCTGCTGGCATTATGGCGTCGGTGCTTATGTTGTCGCCGACGCGGATCAGCACTTCGCCCTGGAGGAAGGGCTCCATCGGCTGGCGCAGCGGCAGAGGCCGGATATTGGGACCACGGGAAATGACTGCCTTTTCTGCCTCCGCAGCTGGCAACGGTGGCATTATTCCCGAGTCATCCAACACAAACTTGTCGGGCCACGGTATGTTTGGGTATTCTCCCAAGTCACGGGGATCAGTTATCTTGCCTGTCACCGCACAGGCGACGCACACCTCGGGAGACGTGAGATATACCCTGTCATCCTTTGTACCACTTCTCCCTGGCCAGTTCCTGTTAAAGGATCTTATGGAGACCCAGTCGGTGCCGGGAGCTGAACCCATGCCAATGCAGCCTTGGCAGCCGCTTTCCAATAGCCGTGCGCCCGACGCAATGATATTGTAGATAGAGCCATCCCTTGCCACTGTTTCGAGCACCTGTTTTGATCCAGGATTTATCGCCATTGTAACGTCCGGATGGATCTTCTTGCCCTTCAGCACGTGAGCAACTGTCATCATTTCGACATAACTCGAATTGGTGCACGAACCCACGAGAACCTGCTGAACATCAGTGCCCTGGACATCGCGCACCTTGTGGATTGCATCAGGCGACCCCGGTAGTGCGATGAGCGGCTCCAAGTCACTCAGGTTTATCTCCATGTTTTCGTCGTATGAGCAGCCGGGGTCTGCAGCCAAGCGGGCGTAATCTCCGGGCCTGCCCTGCCGGGTCATGTAATCCAGAGTTATCTCGTCGGACTCAAAGAGCGAGGTGGTTGCACCGAGTTCCGCACCCATATTGCATATGGTTCCGCGCTGGGGCACCCCAAGGCTCTTGATCCCCTCTCCATAATATTCAAAGATCTTGCCAACCCCGCCCTTGACGGTAAGCCTCCGGAGCATCTCCAGTATCACGTCCTTTGCCGTTACCCAGGGTCTCAGCCTGCCGGTAAGTTTTACTCCTACGATCTTGGGCATCTTGGTGTAAAACGGTGCGCCTGCCATTGCCACTGCAACATCTAGTCCTCCGACACCTATTGCCATCATGCCCGCGCCTCCTGCCGTAGGGGTGTGGCTGTCCGAGCCGATCAAGAGCTTGCCGGGCACTGAGAAGCGTTCGAGATTTACTTGGTGGCAAATGCCGTTACCCGGCTTTGAATAGTATATCCCATACTTTGCGGCAAAGGTCTGCAGGAACCTGTGGTCATCTCCGTTCTCAAATCCTGTCTGCAGTATATTATGATCTACATATATCGCCGCATGTTCGACCTTGACCCGGGGGATGCCCATGGCTTCGAATTGAAGACATGCCATAGTCCCCGTAGCGTCTTGCATAAGGACCCTGTCTACTTTCAGGCCTATTTCCTGACCTTGTTCCATCCTTCCGTCTGCCAGATGCGAAGATATTATTTTTTGAGCGAGATTCATCGGAGAAGCCATTGCTGTAGAGCTCTTGCAATGATTGGATATTTAATATGATAGTTTAAGAGGTCAGTTTGGATGATTTGGTTGCAAGAAAAAAATTAAGTAGCGCAATTTCTTGACGTTCCTGCAGCCTGTCGCCCCCAACAGCGGAGGGCGGTCGCAACATGTTGAGAAGTGACGGCTCCCGAGAGTAGAGAGCATGGTCTGTCTGAGCAGAAAACAGGCACAACTTACTCACGATATCGAATGTCTATCTCACCGTGAGTGAAAAAAACCCATCCTCGATATCCTTTTCTACCCAACAACGCAATTGGAAGAACTGGATGTGTTTACAGAAGCCAATGCCTATGAACAATTCATGGGCCGCTGGAGCCGCCTGATTGCTCCAGTGTTTATTGAATTTGCAAGGATCCCCGACTTGGGCCGAGTCCTCGATGTTGGATGCGGCACTGGCGCGCTAGCATTTACCATTGCAAGCCTCCGGCCTCGATGCAATGTAATTGGCATCGATGCCTCGAGGGAGTATATACGCAGCGCAGAATCTCAGAATCCATCATCAGCCACGGTCCACGTTAAAGTCGGCAATGCGCAGAGTCTCGAGTTTCCCGATTCAACATTTGATTGCAGCGTATCTTTATTCGCCCTCAACTTCATCCCAGATGCACTGAAAGGAGTGTATGAAATGGTCAGGGTAACGAGGCCCGGAGGGCGGGCAGCCGCGGCGGTATGGGATTACGGGGGAAGCATGGAAATGCTGCGAATCTTTTGGGATGCAGCTGCGGCGCTAGACGCGGGTGCAGAAAAGTTTGATGAAAAGATGATGCCGCTATGCCGTGCAGGCGAGCTGTCTGGACTGTTCAGATCCGTTGGGCTTCATGACGTCCATGAACAGTCGCTGGAAGCCGAATTGAAATTCAAATCATTTCCGGACTATTGGGAACCTTTTCTTTTGGGGCAAGGCCCCGCTGGTGCATATGTAAAATACATTGGTGCTGACCGCGCTAGCGTCTTGCGCCAGAAGGTAAAGAGTCAGCTCGGACTCAAGGATGAAACAATTCCATTTGCGCTCCGCGGCCGTCTCTGGGCCGTACGTGGAACCATTTCAGAATCAAAAAG
>DATEIL010000018.1:0-4090 GCA_035279085.1 Nitrososphaera sp. | reverse complement strand
GTCTTGCTGCCGGTTCCGCCAAATGACGGTCCAAACGCAGGATAGAGGGTCATGCCACCGTCTACAAAAAAGGTGCTGCCGCTGACATAGCTTGCCTTTTCCGACGCCAGGAATTCAACCACATTCGCCACCTCATCTGGCGCTCCAAGCCTGCCCAGAGGGATTCGCCTGAGTACCCTGGCAAGCTCCTCTTTGTCCTCATTTAGGATTTGGTTCATGTCCGTTTCTATGGCCCCCGGCGCCACCGTGTTGACTCTGATATTATCCGCTGCAAGCTCCAACGCCATAGTTCTTGTCATCATTTCTATCCCTGCCTTTGACGTGGCATAGGGTACATAGTGCGGCTTTGGAATTACCTGGTGGACCGAAGAGATGTTGACGATGCATCCGCCCGCCGGGTTTTGGTTCTTTTGCATATGCCTCACAGCTTCTCTGCTGCAGACAAAGGGACCTGTCAGGTCTACAGCCAGGATCTTTGACCATACCTCTGTTGAAGTTTCTTCAAAGGGCACTTCCTGCTGTATGCCGGCATTGTTGACAAGGACATCTATTCTGCCAAAGTGCTCCACAGAATTCTCGATAAGCCTGATACAATCTGACTCGCGCGAAACGTCAGCGACGATTGCCAGCGAATCGCAGTTTTTACCAATCCTGCGCACTTCTCTAGAAGCTTCCTCTGCCTCTTCCTGCTTGCGCGCGTTTACAACTACGCCCCTATACTCGCCCGACTTGGCAAATGCAACCGCAATCGCCTTGCCAATGCCCCGACTCGAGCCGGTGACAACTGCAACTTTGCCTCTGCGACTGTTATTAGGACTAGTACTATTATTATTTCCAGAATCATTTGTTGTGTTCAAAATAAAATTCCCCCGTCGTGGCTGGTTGATAGTTGTCAGTCATAGATTATAAGTCATATACACATTACATACATCCACACAAACCCTCTTTGCGGCCAAGGCTCGTGAATGTATTGCGCATTTATGGAGTTTTCAACACGGGTCTCTAGTCAGGCGGAAGATCAGTCCTGACTTTGCCTTCCAGCATTGTATTGTACAGGTTTTGCTTGTAATATCTCTCATAGAAGGAAATGTGCTGGTCTTCAAGGCCCATGAGGTATTCGTGGACCCTCTGCGCGGCCTCTCTTCCCGATTCCATCGCCTTTACGACCAGTGTTTCGCCGCTCGTGACATCGCCTGCAGCAAAGACGCGGTCCATCGATGTTCCATAATTGTCATTGATCTCGATTGAGTCATGCTTGCCAAGCTTCAGGCCAGCCTTTTTTTGCAGAAAGGAATCAGGCCCTCTTCCAATGGCAAGTATCAATGCGGAACACGGCATTCTGAACTCCTTCCCAGGAATCTTCTCTGGGTGACTCCGTCCTGATTTGTCCGGCTCGCCGAGCCGCATAGAATCCATGACCGCTGCCGCTATAGCATCCCCGGATCCCTCAACACGCGCCGGCTGGGCAAGAAACCTGAATTTTACACCTTCCTCCTGCGCTTCCTCTATCATTATCGGGTCTGCAGGCATGTCTTCCTCTGCTCTGCGGTACGCAATTGTGACATCACCCTTGCCTCCCGTTAGCCTCAATGCCGTCCTGGCGCAATCAAGGGCAGAGTCTCCGCCACCAACCACGACGATCTGATTTCCCAGATCATATTTTGGACTCTGGAGGTAATTTCCGACGCCGTCTACAAAGATTCTTTCGAGAAATTCGTAGCCATTGATTACACCACGTAGGTCAGCACCCGGTATGTCCAGTTTCTTCACATCCTTTGAACCCGTCGTGACAAGTGCCGCATCATTATCGTCAAGCAGTTCAGTAAGGGTGACATCCTTGCCGACAATGGTGCCTGACTTTATCTCCACGCCCATTTCTCTGACTTTGTCGATTTCGTGCAGCAGGACATCTTTTGGCAGATGATAGTCCGGGATCCCATACCATGCGGTGCCTCCCGGCGTAGAAAGGCTCTCATAGACTACCACTCTGTGACCGTATCTTCTGAGCAGGTCCGCCGCTGCAACTCCGGCGGGGCCGGCTCCAATGACTGCTATCTTTTTTCCTGTTTCATGTGCTGCCATGCTGGGCGCCGGCTGGCTGTTCTTGCGTTCCCAGTCGGCAACATACCGCTGGATGAGGCCGATTCCTATGGGCTGGCCTGACCATTTCAAGACGCATGCATCTTCACAGAGGCCCTGAAGCTGAGGACAGCACCTGCCCGTTACACCGAGCAATGGGTTCGTCTCTCTTATCCTGTCATAGGCCGTCTTGAAATCCCCCCTGGCGACTGCCTCGTTCATTCCCCGTACATCAAGTAGGACGGGACATGCATCAATACAAACGGGCGTTCCGCATAGCAAGCATCGATCGGCCTCCCTCATGACCTGGTCTTCCGAGTATGGCTGCTGGACTTCCTCAAAATTGCTCTTCCTGCCGTCGGGCGGGGCCTTGCGAAATGGGAACTGGCCAACCCTGTCTGGCTCGACCTTCATCGAGATGGAAGATTGGCGTCTTGGCTTATTACGATTGTAGAAGAACGATACTTGCTGCGCGGCTCTTACAATTCCTGCCGGAATGTAGAGACCCTGCAATAATTGATAACGGCTATGACAATACTAGCTACCGCAAAGGTCGCGGTAAAAAAATTGTTCTATGCTGATGCGTACATCAGGTATGAAGTTGCTGCAAGAAACAGACCAATGTCGTCCAGCTCGTCATTTACCCTCACGTGGTGCCCCTCTTGAGTCGCACCCAGACCATATGCTTCTCCTACGGGAATGCCGCGGAATCTCTTTAGCTTGTGCCTCAGGTCTTGGTCATGTCTTGCTTTCGCCATTTCCGCCAACCCTGAATATGGAAAGTTGTCGAGCCTAGAGATGTACCTGACCTTATTGGCCACATAGTCGCGCCACGACTTGCCGGATGGATGGTTTGCAAACATGTAGAACTTGCCATTATGCCGGAAAATATTGTCAAGTATAGTCAGCTGCGGACCATCGCTTGGCGCCTCTTTTGCATCAGTAAGCGAAAAAGAGAATCGCCTGTGCTCGCTGCCAATCTTGTTGGAGAGAAGCCATTCCCTGTTATCATCTTTTCTTGTAAGCCTGTACGCAGGCTCTGCACCGTCGCCTCTTAACTCGGCGACCTCTTTTCCATCTTCTGAGAAAATTCTGGCTTCTCGCTGTTTTTCGCCCTTTCTTACGACAAAGCCCGAAGTCAACGAAATCCTCATTTTACTCTTGGCGATTTGTGGATTTATGCGTTCATGCTTATAGATACTGGAGATATAGGGCCATCAAATTCCACCAGTTTTTCTCTTTTTTGTACATCGAGCCAAGAACATCTGCCCGAAAACAAGAAAGCCATATTGGTCTTGCTCAGCCTCCGCCAACCTGGCCCAAGACGAATGCGATTGCAAATCCTGCCATCGCGGCAAGACCTGTCTTGCTGCCACCTTCATCAAATGCTTCCGGGATCATTGACTCGGCAAGCATGACAAGTATGGCTCCGGAGGCATAGGAGAGGGCTATTGATATGACATGCTGGTCCGCCCTTGCCAGGACGGAAAAGCCGATCGCAGACGAGATAGTACCTATAAGAACAACGACTGCCCAGAGCGCCATGATTTGTTTTGCACTCTTGCCGTTCTTCTTCATGCCTTGAGAGGATGCCAGTCCCTCTGGAAAGTTTGAAATGAAAATTGCAGCGATGAGGACGACATTTACCATCCCTCCCGCTACTATTGAAATTCCAAGAGCCATGTTCTCGGGGATATTGTCCATGAGCGAGCCAACCATAAGGGCAATTCCAGAAGCGTCCTTGCCACCTCCAGCGTTCTCGCCATGGGAGCGCTTTCTATTCTTCGTACCGCTTTTCCTGTTCAGAATGTGATTGGATATGCTGTATGAAAGGCCGCCAAGGGTGAATCCAAGGACCACAGTCAATATATCATGAACCAGGTTAAACGCCTCTTCAATCAATGAGAAAGTGAGGGCTGCAATAAGGACGCCTGCGCCAAACGCCATGATGGAAGCTATTACACCCTTTTTCAAGTCAAAGCATGTCGAAATGATGGCACCGGCGATTAAC
>DATEIL010000017.1:0-6358 GCA_035279085.1 Nitrososphaera sp. | reverse complement strand
ATCATCGCCTGTGAACCAGAGGGTAATTCCGGTGTCAGCAGTTTGCGTTAGTGCATGAGGCAAAAGAAAAATGACAACGATACAATCCGAAGCTGAACGGCTCTCAGGGTTTTCTCCGCTGCTATCTATTGTTCTACCTGTCTACAATGCTAGTGGCAAAGTAGAATCCACGATCAATAACCTTGAGTCCAGTATGAGGGACTTGGAGTCAATGGTATTTGGCTTTACCAATTCAGAGTACGGTCCCGTCCAAAAGTCGATTGATGACGAACAATCAGGCTTTTCAGGCAAATCCCGCCAAGCGTGGGGTGCAGAAAGTGACTGGTATGAAATTATTGTGGTAAACGACGGAAGCCGGGACGATACCGGAGAGGTAATTGACAAGGTTGCCAGTCATGATTCCAAGGTAAGGACAATAAGCTACGACACTAACATGGGCAAAGGCTATGCCATCAAGAGGGGGATTATGCAGTCTCTTGGAAGTTATGTTATCTTTATGGATGGCGATGGCGAGATAGACGCAGGCGTCCTTGCAAGCTATCTACGCAGCCTTCAGGACGCAGATATCGTTATCGCCTCAAAATATCACCCTGATTCGATAGTAAGCGTGCCGAAAAGCCGCAGGTTCTTGAGCAGGTGTTTCAATATCTTTGTAAAGGCGCTGGTCCATCTGGGTGTTAGTGACACGCAGGTAGGCCTAAAGGCCGGAAGAGGAGAGGCATTCCGGAGGATATTTGATTCTGTCCTTGTCAAGAGATACGCATTTGACGTTGAGATGCTTGCAGTCGCGCAGTTACTCCATCTCAAGGTGGTGGAGATGCCGGTCAAGATCCAGCTGGATGCCCAGTTCAAAAAGAAGGAGATAGCCAGGATGTTCCTTGATGTCCTTGGGATAGTATATCGACTCCGTCTATCAAAGCATTATCAAAACAACGTGCAAGTAGCAGCGACCAAATAGCCTTTCTCTGCATGTTTTTGCCCTGGTGGTCGCCTCATAAGACAGTTGATGTCCGCTAACAGACCTTATCTTTGAAATATTCTCAAAGCATTGGAAACTTCTTGGCGAGTAAGTATCAAACTCAAAGTAAGAAAATTACTCAGCACTTAATAGCCTTCACGACTAGTTACGATATGGCTTTCTATCAGCACGATCTTGAAGCTACTGATAAAGACCCTTTACCTCTACGTGGCTTTGCCCAAGCGATGTTTATCTGTGAGTGTCTTTGCAGGGGAGAAGAGCAGGAAGAACTGGTCGCCAAGTTCAAGGGTGACGCTCAACTTGTCGACATGTGGATCAGTTTCCTCAAGCATAACCGGTGGCTCGATTATGACACCTACGCCCAAAGGTGGTCCATGACATCAAAGGGACGGCACCGTGCGCTCGAGATGGCCCGCCGCGACCGCGCATACAACGACTGAGAACGAAATGGACATCCGGAACATTTCTCGAATAGTCCGAAGGTCCAGTCGTTCTTTTTTTTGAATTGCTATAAGGAAAGAAGTTCCATAGCTTTGTTGGGATAAGTATCATATGAGTAGTAGCACTGGTAAGGAGGAAATTATTCAATCAATGAGTCGCTTTGAAGAGCTTCATGAAAAGTACCTGCCAAAAGTGGATCGCAGACTGTTGATAGATCTGATGCTTCGATTAAGGGAGAATCCGAAGGAAAAGCCAATGTATACAGTAGAGACATTCGTCAAAGAGGGTGGTGATCCGACAGAAATTAGAAATGAAGTAATCCGTCTTACGGGGATGACACCTCAGATGCACGACAACGCAACCCATCTTGTGGCCCACCACAAGCTGGACTATGAACTTTTGAAACAAATACAGGATCATCCAAAGGTGCTGGAAGTGACAGGTACATACATGGGCTCAACTGCATCAATAGGCGCGTCGCATGAACCGACAACCGCTGCAAGCAGACGGGAAAGTCAGAGCAGAAACTACTAGATGACAATAAGTTGCCAAGAGACAGGGACTCTGTTTTCATCTATGCTCTTGGCTCCGAAACGGAAGAAGCAGAAAAATTGATCTTGCTAAACGAGTATTTGATCAAAAGGGTGCAAAATATGATTATCATGGGAACGCTCGCTATGGTGGATGCTATGTCCGGATTATTCCTGTACCAATCGTTTGCAAAAGTCTCCATAGTGCCAGTCAATGCGTTGGCTACCAGAAACGGTATTGCCGAAGTCACGACAATCTTTTTCTTGCGAAATAAGAGAAGTGGAACACCTGCCGCCAACATCCCTGAGATGCCACCCATGGACCAGTACAAGAGTGTATTTTCCGGCCTGTCAGAGCAAATTGCCATGCGGGTTTCAAACGTATATGGCTGAATGATTATCTTGTAATCGTATCCCGAAAGTTTGCAGACAAGCGAATGCCCAATTTCGTGGGCATACGTCGTCAGGTACATCATTCCAATGAAAAGGGCTATGCCAAGTGATATCGTCTTCCAATTAGCCTTGTACTTGGCCTTTTTGTCCACCAAAGCCGCTGATAACATTACAATCATAGCTATGGTTATAATAATAAGCTGAAGGAGGGGTCAGTTTCAGATATCTGGCACTATATGCAACTTTGGCCCACCTGGCATTCTGAGAAGGGAGGAGTCGTAGGCCGCAGGAGCACTTGTCCTCTCATTCACCGGTCTCGCGTGTTGACTGCGACTGGATGATGACAGTGACAGTACTCGGCATTTAGCGTAAACTGGTTAAGATATCGACTGTGCACGCTTGCGGGCAATATATCTATAGAGGATTCAATAATAGAAAATGGAGATAAACAGTCTCCATATTGCTTTTATACCGTATACCTTTAGACGCCTCATATGTCGAGTTCTAGAGAAGCAAAGAAGGACAGTCTTGAAAGTCTGGTTAGTTCAGCACGCCCATTCCATGAGGCAAGGGCGGTGCAAGGAACTGCACAGCTCGTAGGAACACTCAGGAAGGGATCCGATTCAAACTCGCTCGCACTCATACTATCAGGCGAAGGGGAACGAGTAGCCACGCTGAAAATGGAAGACGTAGTCAAGCACGAAGTGTTGCAGGACACTCAGGAAGGCGACAAGCTAGTTCGGCTCTATGTCCGGCCTGACGCAGAGGTGAATATTTCTGAAAAGTCGTCAGCAGCATCAATTGCCGGTTCTGCAGGCAGCAGCGCACTAAAGGTCCCGATTGAAAAAATACCATGGCAGGACCCAAAGATGCCATGGATAGATCCCAAGATGCCTTGGTTTGACAAGAGGCCGTGGTGGGATGTCCCGACGCGCCCGTGGTTTGACGATCCAAAGATGCCGGGCTTTGAAGGTACGGGACCGGAAGATACAATCCAAGAGAACACTGGAACCTTGGTAGAGCAAGGTGGCGGCACTCTGGCAGAACAAGGAGGCTTTGACCCCGGTCAGGTAGTTGTAAACCCTGCCCAAGTGGCAGCAGGATTCAATCCTCAGCAAATGACAAGGCAGGACGCGCCATTTGTAATGGCAACTCCGCATATGGCCCCTCAGTGGAAAGCGATAGAGTCTCAGGCATTTGGTCCGGCCGCCGGAATCCGCACATTGATTGCTGCAGACATTCCCATCCGGACTAACCCGTGGAGGGATGTAATTGGCACCGTAACCGTATTTGATAACCCGAAATTCCCCGGTGCTGACACGGGCGTTGCGGACACGTGGGTCGAAAACATTGACACCTTTGCGGAACAGGGCGGCATGACTATTGCAGAAGGAACTACAATCGACCCCGGACAGATCGTTACAATCCCTGAAATATGGAGCCAAATGCTCAGGTCTGGCCTTCGTGGCTAGGCCGGGCCGTCCGTCCCTTTTTTCTTCAGCCTTGCAGGTGAAATAATTCCATGAGCCAGATTGTAGTATTTTCAAACGAGCAGGACGTTCACGCAATTTCAGTCGCCGACAAGATGTCCAAGAATCACGGCATCAGGCCACTCGTACTTGACTTTTCGCGGCTGTCACGCCTTCTTACGGTGGAGGCGCTATACGAAAACTCCCACGCAGAGTTTCGGATCAATGCAGGCAACGGCAATTCAGTAGACCTCGCTGATGTCAAGAGCTTTTGGTGGCGCCGTCCCCAGCCTGTGTCAGTCGACCCATCAATCCGCGATCCAAAGCATGTGAGATTTGCATTGTCAGAGTGGGACACCCTGCTCCGGGGCGTATTCCAGAGCACCACCGGCATGTGGGTAAACGACATCAACCGCGACCAGATCGCTTCGCACAAGCCCTACCAGCTGTCGGTTGCAAAGAGGCTTGGCATACCTGTCCCTGAGACTCTGATGACCAACAGCCCACAGGAGGCACTAAGGTTCTGGGAAAAACACGAGGGTCATGTGATATTCAAGCCATTTATCTCGTCGTTTGATGCCTGGCGGGAAACACGTCCTCTGAGAAAAGAGTTCCTTGGAATGATAGACAAGGTAAGGTTTGCCCCTGTCATATTTCAAGAATTCGTAGACTCTGCAACGGACATCAGGATAACCTGCGTAGGAAGAGAAATGTATGCTGGAGAGACTGTGCCTGCAGCGGACTACCAGTATGATTGGCGCATGTCTCCACAGGCGAAATGGAATGAGCACAAGCTGCCTGACAACATCAAGGAGTCGCTACTGCGGTTCATGGACGCGCTTGGCCTGCAATACGGCGCAATAGATATGAAGCTGAAAAGGGACGGCAGCTATGTCCTGCTCGAGATAAACCCTGCTGGCCAGTTCCTCTTCCTTGAGCGTGACACTGGCATGCGGATCTCTGATGCCCTTGCGGCACACCTTGTGAAAGGTGCAGCATAGCAGGAGAAAAAGAAAGAGGGCTAGCGCTTCTCTCTCTTTTTATCACCTAGAAAGATCCAAGGTACCGATAGATGAGCGATCCATCGTAGTTTTTCCCTCGACAGCGGTTCAAAAATCGTTTCGCGCAGAGCCCAATCCCGTGAACAGTCCGACGGGGCCATAACCTAAGTTTCTACCCTGGATCAGGAGCAAATGTCGTGTAATGCCTTTTCCTTGAGGAAACCTATTGCGTCCCAAGACAGCTATCCTTAATATGCACTCCATTATCGCTAACCTGTTCTTGAGACCAAAACAACTCGTGATTGTTGGGGGAATCGTGGCCGTGGTCATAGCCGTGGCCGCTATCGCTGGCTCTGGCTCTGCCCCTGGAGATAATAATAACAATCTCATCAACAACGCTAACAACCTTGCTCCCTCAAATGTGCAGGCCAGCAATAACAACAACAATTTCCAAGTTAATAATTCGCCTTCGTCCCACACAATGTCATTCAAGGTGTATCAGGAACCTACTGTCGGGGCTTTTGCGATGCTTATCCCGTCTGGGTGGAGTGCCACTAGTGCGCTGGTGCCACACTATGGCACGTTTAATCCCATGATAGCCTTCCAGATAGTCGATGATTCTGCCACAAAGTCAATCACATTTCAAGAATATGCGATATCTGATTTTACAGACCCGAGCCTGGATGCCCTGCAGAGGCCGGAAGGAACATGGCTATCTGAAAATTTCAACATGCTTTACCACTACCTGAGCGCCCAGGAATACGCACAGGTATTCATGCCACAGCAGCTTGCCATGGGCTTTGAAAACATCCAGCTGACTGCAGTCATGCCAGTCACAGACCCGTGGAGGACCCAGCAAGCTCCCGGTGCCTCAATTGCCGACGCATTCTATACCGCGACGCGAAATGGCGTGAATTATGACATAGCCGTATCAATCTTTACCATACCCTCGCCGGGGGGCCTCATCTGGAATGCCTCGTACTTTGTGTTTGCCGCTCCACAGGGCCAGCTCGACGAAGTCCTAGAAGTGTATTCACTGGCATTGCCTACCTACCGGCCAAATCCGGATTTCCTGCTCGGGCGCATCAAGCAGGCAGGCGCGGTTTCCAGCATTACAACGCAGACATCAGCTGAGATCCGGGCAATCTATGGACAGGCCTTTGCCAACCAGCAAGAGTCGCAGTCCCGCATATCTGAAAAGTGGTCAGAGGCCATCTTGGGCACTATGGACGTGCGAAACCCTCGGACGGGCGCTCAAACTACGGTCTCTAGCGACTTCAGGTTCTGGTGGACTGACGGACTGGGAAACGTGATTGCAACAAACAATGAGGGAAGCCCTGATCCGCTGCGCGACCTTACACTGCTTGAGCCTGTGAGCACATAAATCCTCCACTCTCCCAATGATCATGTTCTTTCAAATAGGATAGTAGGATGGAAAAACGGCAGTAGTTGAACGAGGACTTGCTGGAACCAGGTCCCTCCCACTATTGCCTTGCTGCTGTGTCACTCAAGAGCTAATTAGTCATGATCCCTACAATGTCCACG
>DATEIL010000016.1:0-19163 GCA_035279085.1 Nitrososphaera sp. | reverse complement strand
CCATGGATATGGATGGAGTCTATCGCTTATAGGCAGACCCGTTATACAGATGTTCTAAGCCAGTATGGAAAATTGTCAAACGTCGTAACAATTGATGGAGACGGGGAACCGCGGGTAGGTAATGCTGCGATCTTGCGCACTCTCACACACAAACAAGAGTGCGACTGATAACAGATAGACTACTACCTAAGAAAAAGTATTATTGATTCTAGAACAACTTGCCATCCCATATTTCTATCATGGTGTGCCACCTTGTACTGACATGAGCGAAAATCCAGAAGAAAGGAACAGAGATTCTAGAAAGGCGTCAGATAGCAATATCGAGCAGCAGGCCGAGCCGCCACTGGACAAGACCGATCCGACAGAGCCTGTGAAGGTAGGCGGAGCAAAAGAAGGCAAGGGAACGAGCGCAATGAACCTGTAGACATCTCTTCAGAGAGAGAGCTCCTACATATCCAACGTGTTTTAGAGTACATCCAAATGCAAAACCCACAAAAAAGGAAAAAGCTCAGTCGAGCTTTTCCTTGAATTTTTCCTTGTGATATTCCATGTCGAGGTCTTTGTCGGGATCTGAAAGCTTGTTTGCCACTGCCTTCGCCCCTGCTTTTGTCTTGTCAGCAGCGTCTTCAAGATCCCTTTCAGTCTCGGATTTTCTATCGACTTTGTATTCCACTTTTTTTTCTACCTCATAGTCGTCTGCCATAGTATTTTACAATCGATTATTATGCCAAAAGCAGTTTGCATAGATTGTACTATTTTCATCAAAGGTAGCAAACTGCGCTATGATATTGTATTGCAGTGGCTGTTGGCGCGTGGCCCCGGGTATGTATTCATGCCGGATCAGAAAAGACTGATCTTGGCAAATGATGTAGAAACGCAGGCAAGCTATATGTGATCTTTTTACTGCTACTGCCCGCAAATTCTTGCATATTCTATATCCCTGAACTGTAATATTTAGAGGAGAAAGAAGGCAAGCGCCTCGGCACTAGAGGACGGCAAGGGGATCTTTATTTGCAATGAGTCCGGAATATTCCTGGGTATGAATTCCGAAAAGCTTCTCTTGAGAATAAATGGGATACTCCCTGATGTGGATTCAGATTCGGGTTCAGCAAATACATCCGTCTCTATATTTTATGAAAATTTTCATCTGCTGATAGATGCAGGCGGCGGAGTAAGCAAGAGCCTCCTCCGCTTCTTCCAGAAGGATTCTTCGCCTGCTAGGGTGCCCGACGCGATCTTGATCACAAATCCAAAAAGACAGCATGTCAGCGATCTGCCGAGCCTTATCAGCGAAGACACCAAGGTCTACTGCACTGCCGAGTGCGCACAGCAGATTACAAGTAGCGGCATGTCGATCCTTGGCAAGTCGCTAGTCGCGGTATCGTCTGGGGTAGAGCTAAATGTGGGACCCTTTATGGTGACCCCACTTGCGGCTGACAATGCCGGAGAAGAAGAGCGAGGGTCACCCGGCTCGGTTATCTACGCGATAAAGGCAGGAGAACAAAAGGTCGTAGCAGCATGGGATTTTCTGCGGCTTCCCAACGCCGACGAGAGCGTCTTATGGAATCCTGACCTGCTTGTTCTCGGGGCTGAAACTTACAACGACCATCCCTCTACCGGCATGATATCTGTATCAGAGGCTTACAACACTGTCAGGCGCTGGAACGCCAAGTCGTGCTATATCCTGCACTATAGCGGCGAAAAGGACAGGGAAGATGCCCGGAACCAGTGGCATAGAGGTCCAACTGGGCCGCTATCGCCAGACGCGCTGCAATCCATGATAGACGATCACATGAGGATATCCGGCGGGGAGGGCAAATTTACGATGACAGTTGCCAAGGAAGGCATGACCTTGACGCCCCCGGCGGCTGAAGTAGAAGATGAAGGAGAAGACTCGGGAGAAATCGGGTCAACAATAGAAATTGATGCCCTGAACCGGCACTCCTTCACAATAGAGAAAAAGAATGACGAAGAGGATAAGGTCGTCGTTTCTATTGAGGACAGCATCTCGCGGCTAACCTCGGAGTTTGTAAACGCAAAATCCGACGGGCATTCTCTTCGCGCAGATGGCGTCAAGGGCATGATGATGAAAGGCCCGCAGTTAGAGCTAGTAGTCTTGGACGGGAGCGTGAGGATAGACATTGTTAAAGGCAAAAAGCCCGTGTTTGCAGACGAACTGGAGATTACCGAGAAGGACTCCCGAAGGCTCGTGAGGTACCTCGAGAAAAATTTTGGCAAGCTCAGGCATGTCCAGACCGAAGCCTGAAAATTGCCTAGGAGCCGAATTGTTTTTTCCTTAACGGCTCGCATCTTTTTATGAATTCGTCGTGGATGCAACCGTTGGTTATGACAATTCCTTTTTCATGCTGCGCAGTTCCCATCCTATATACAATGTCGCCCCCAAACATGTCTGTCATGACACCGCCTGCTTCAGTTGCTAGGCAGTAAGATGCGCAGGTATCCCACTGCTTTATTTTTGTGTTGGCGGCAAAGTAGAGCTCGGCATCTCCGGAGCAGATCCTCAGAGCCTTGAGCGAGCTTCCAAGCCTGGTGTAACCAGACAGCTTTAGCGAGCCGATAAAGTCCAGCTCCTCCGCTGAAACGTGGGACCTGCTTATCACCGCTCTAGATCCCTCCAACGTTGTGGCGCTGCTGACATGCAACTTGGTCCATTCTCCTCCACCAGTGCTGCTGAGCTTGAATGAGCCCTGCCCTCTTTGAGCAATGTAAACAGAGCCGGCCAGTGGGTGGCTGATAAGTCCTACCTTGGGTTTGCCATCTACCTCATCTACCAGAGCTACCATGATTGTAAATTCGCCGTTTTTGTCAACAAATTCCCGGGTGCCATCAAGCGGGTCTACAAGCCAGAATTTTGATAAAGTCCGGCTGCCGCCAGCGCCCTGTGGTTGCTCTTCTTCTCCTTCCTCGGAAACGATCGTTATACTCGATTCTCGCAGAAATTGTGTAATGATTCTGTGGCTCTCAAGGTCTGCTGCCGTGACAGGAGACTTGTCCTCCTTCTCGGATGCCTCAAATCCTCCATTGTAAATCTCCACAACTTTCTTGGCAGCTTCATTGATTGCACGAAATGCAAGCTCTGTCTCTGGAAACACGTCATTGAATGGAAATTTCATGTCTGTTTTGTACATGTGTATGTTGTTTTAGGGGGCATAATAAATTGAGCCGAGTTGTGGCAGCGATTGGATCTCCCTGGGTGAACTCTTTGCGAGGCAGATCTGATATCCGGCATTGTGAATAGGACGCGCAGCACTGGAAACATTTATCCGATTAGCCGGCAGTGTGAAGGATCGGAGAGAGAGGGGGGGAGAGCCTTGCTGAAGCGCAAATTCGGTTGGACTGGAGTCGAAGTTCCTGTTCTGGGCCAGGGCACCTGGATGATAGAGGGGAGCAAGCAGCGCGGAGCAGAACATGAAGCCATTGAATCTCTACAGTTGGGCCTTGACCTTGGGTTGACTCACATTGACACAGCAGAGATGTACGGCAGCGGCAGGGCAGAACAAATTGTAGGCTCTGCCATTGAAGACAGGCGAGAGGATGTATTTCTTGTAAGCAAAGTCCTTCCATCCAACGCATCCTACCAAGGCACCATCGAGGCATGCAAGAAAAGCCTGCGGCGGCTAAAGACTGAGTGGCTGGACCTCTATCTCCTTCACTGGCCAAGCAGCTACCCGATAGCAGACACCATGCGCGCCATGGAAAAACTCGTAAATGACGGGCTGATACGGTTTATCGGGGTCAGCAATTTTGATCTGGAGGAACTGCAGGAAGCCGAGCGTGCTCTAACTGAACACAGGATTGCCTGCAATCAGGTCCTCTACTATCTCGGCAATAGGGGAATCGAGCGCCGCCTCTTGCCTTACTGCGCCAGACAGGAAATCGCAATAGTTGGCTACTCTCCATTTGGACATGGAAGTTTTCCCTCTCCGCAGAGCGAAGAGGGACGTGTCCTGGAAGAAGTGGCCAAACGGCACGGGCGCACCCCCCGGCAGGTCGCGCTCAACTTTCTGACCCGCCATCCAAACACATTTTCTATCCCAAAGGCCAGACGCGCAGAGCATGTGAAAGAGAATAGCTCGTCAGTCGGGTGGAGCTTGACAGACGCAGACGTTGCTGCAATAGAAAAGGCATTCCCACTGCCAAGGGATGACGTGCCACTTGAGATGATCTAAAAATAAGAACAACTACTACTGCTTGCCCTATGTGAAGAAAAGCCGGCGGCAAAAGGTCAAAAAGGAAGCAAGATACTTATCCAGCGCCAGTTCATGTCTTTCGGTCATGCCGCAGAGGAAGCGGGTTTCAACTGAAACACAGAGCTTTGGCGTGTCCAAGAGAGAAGGCCACGATTCTTCAAAGTTCTACAGCCGGAAGCTCTATGGCCAGACGAAAACCAACGATCCTGCTGCTGTTGAACAGGAAAATGCCGTACCAGCAGAATATTTGGACAAGGTATTTTGCAAGACTAGTGAAAAGATGGACGAGCTCCCAGACTCTAGCGTCCACCTTGTGGTTACGTCACCCCCATACAATGTCGGCAAGATTTATGATAATGATCTCACGCTGGGTGAATACCGGACCCTGCTTGGGAATGTCTTTAGGGAGACTTTTCGTGTCCTCGTTGTCGGCGGACGTGCGTGCGTAAACGTGGCAAATCTAGGTAGAAAGCCGTACATCCCACTTCACGCCTACATAATTCAGGAGATGGCAGAACTTGGGTTTCTCATGCGCGGTGAAATAATCTGGGACAAATCGGCAAGCTCCGGCACTTCAACTGCATGGGGAAGCTGGAAATCCGCGGCAAACCCAACGCTCCGGGATACGCATGAATACATTTTGGTATTTTCAAAGGGCAGCTATTCCCGAAATCCCGGCAATAAGGAAAATACGATAAGCAAAGACGAATTCCTCTCATTTACAAAGAGTGTCTGGGACTTTCCAACAGAGTCTGCAAGGAGGGTCGGGCACCCTGCGCCATTTCCTGTCGAGTTGCCCCGCCGCTGCATCCAACTTTACAGCTTCAAAGGCGACGTGGTCCTGGATCCTTTTTGCGGCGTAGGTACTTGCTGCGTAGCGGCACTGAATGAGGGCAGGCATTATGTCGGCTACGATACGAGCAAAGAGTATATTGCATTGGCCAACAGTCGGATAAGTTCCTGCTCTGGCAATCGGAAATAGCAGAGAGAGACAATTTGTAGTACTACTCTGCCATAACGCAAGCGTGGGCGATAACTGCGAGAAATTACGAGTATATGGACAATTCATAGGTCATTGTGGATGATGGGGATCTGCTTGCCAATGAACTATCACCATCAGACTATTATTACTGCTGCTACTATTATTATATGAGCGCAATCATCTTTACCATCTTCAAATGACAGGCTTTATGGATAACCTGAATGGTGTTCCTCCATGCGTGGTCTGCGGCAGCGTCACCGTAAAAGAAAACAAGCTGGAAGTTACGTTCAGAGGCAGCTGGAAGGGCTACTGGGTCTGCGATAATGGTCATAGGAATATCTTCAAATAGTTTGGTTAGATCATATACAAAAAGATAGGTATTGGTTATCTTTGCGCCCGTCCCCGACTTTATCAATCTAACATGCCGGGTATGCGGAGCAAAGAAAAAGCAACTTGACGGAAATGACGACGTAACTGTCAGCGATGATTGGAACACTGCCTCAGGCACTTGGTTTTGCCCTAACGGGCATGCAAACAGAATCTGATTTTTCTTTGCGACATATGTATATATGCTCCATGACACTTTCGTGCCAAGCATCTCTATATTTATTGGAACAAGAAATTTAGAAAATGAGTCTTACGCAGTAGAGCTATCCTTTCCGTTTGAGAGCCACGCAAGCTCGTTTATCCTGAGAATGTCGTTTACAATAGATGCTGGGAGATACACAAACATTGGATGAATCAGTCCTCGAGTCATAGAAACCCGCATCCGACAGCCTCTACTTCCTCGGTTCCTGCAACAAGCATTATTTGCATTCTAAAGGATTCGCCCAAGTCCGTAAATTTATACCCCGACGACATGGTATCGATAAATACTTCCAATGGGACGTCAGAACCACCAGGCACTCCGTTTATCTGACAGAGAAAGCTAGAGTCCAGCATGCGCTTTGGTAGTTCTATACCAAGTTCAGCGTCTTTGGGAACATCTAGAGCAAGCACGATTGTAGCGGTTCCTTTGTCATATAGCATGCTTGTGATATGTCCTCCATCAAGTGTATACGGAATGTCAAATTTACGATTCTGAAATGTGAGCTTGTATATCTTCTCCTCATCCACTGTGGTATCAATGACGCTGATTCCTTGAAGTGACTGCACCCCGCTGAACACCTGTGGATTTTCAAAATCGCTTATGACGAAAGCCCTGACCTGGTAACCAGAACCGCAGCTGTTATCTATACCGGAACAGACTCTTTCAATGGGCATCCAAGATGCTTCAAAAGTGTAGTCGCCATTGGCAGCTGCGTTGCTAGCCTGCCAAGCCAGGTATTGGGTAACACCGTTGCCATCTCTTACCTCTGCAATAACCACAAAATGCATGTCTGAGTCCAAGTTATTATTGTGGATTGTTATTCTAACTAGGGCCTGTTGTCCGACTTCTAATGGTTGGTCAATCTTCTGTCTATTGATGTCGAGTAGCTGTGGCTGCCTGACTCCAAAAGCTGCCATGGTAACGCCATCATTGGATTCCGCGATCGAACTTTCCGTAGCATGTAGTGTGAGAGAAAGAACAACTATTGCCGCCAGTAGAGCATACCTAAGCATCAGGTTCCAACCGACTTTAAAAGAGTGGTAGTAAGTCTTCTCTTTCAACTTTGTGTATATGGGAGGTTTTGCGTTACCGACATGCGGCGATTCTTTCTTCTGTCTTATCTATGTCAAGCAAAACCGTTTTGCGTAGGGGCGCGGCAGGATCATGTTCTGCGCCATTTTTTTGGATAATTATGATCAATATGAGATAGGTTCATTGAACAACAAACAAATATTGCAAAATACTCCGTCGCAGAAGCAGCAGAGGATATCAAGATCAAAGGGCGAATCAAGATGCTGACAGTAATTCAAAATGTTAGCATAGAGTAAATTTGAAGACGTAGCGTAATCATGACTTGATGCATAAATCCAAATTAATAGGTAGATTTGGAACAATTGGATAGGACATTGCAGTAACAATAGCAGCTCTTGTGGTATATGCAGCCTCTGAAAACTGCCTGAGATTAGCACTAAAATTTAGTGGTGGCTCAGACACACCACCTTTATGTGCCAATAATTCCTTTTCGTTAACTATTTCATGAATCCTAGTTTCAGCTTTGTGCATTCTATTATTTGTATTCGGCATCAAAGAAATCAAACTAGTCTCATTGTCAAAATCATACGACATGTCGCATTGAATGAAACAACTGCCAAAAAAAGTTCGCTGAATCTTTTAAATCAATATCTTGTTATCTATAGTAGAGTCATAATGAAATGCTGCAGGTAAAGAAAAGCTACTTGGTGATTGGCATATTGGTGATTGTCGCGTTAACAACGGTAATGGGCATTGTACTCATTTTCAATTCTTCAAATTCAGCGACTTCTACTCCTCCTGCGTTTGTAAGTGGCAAGTTAGTTGCCATCAGAGCATGGACTGGCTCGGAAGCTTATGAAAATGCGTCTCTAAGGACTCAATACGTCAGCATACCCAGACCAGTGGCGACTGAGAATAATAACAACACCGAACTCGGTCAAGTGCTCAATGAGGCAGATTCACTTTACGAAATTCGGTCAAAGTATCCAGCGGGCTTTATATCAAAGCCTAGTGGCTTGGCTAGCATTGAATTGAACGAAGAGCAGACAACGCGCCTCTTATCTTCCCTGCCGGTTCAGGGTGAAGCGGATACTGAGAAACAAGGAGATACTCTTGCGATAAATCATTATTTCAGGATAGAATCAGGTGGTATCCTTTATGAAGTTGGAATTTTGACCATCACACATCAATGAAGAAGCGCAGCTGACGAGAGTCAACAGCTTGATTTGCAACTTGCAGCTGACGGTAAGTTACCAGAACCTATCCAAGGTTCTGTATCGTCACCGTTTGATTTCCTACCTGTAACAGCGCGTTTGATGAATTGACAGTGAATCTATGAGGTGTGGAATGACGAAAGTTTATGAGATTGGAGGCGGCATATCCAGCATTGAATCGGAAGGGCTTTGTAAAATTCTTCAAGCCTAACGTGCCGATTCTAACTCTCACTGTCACATTGATTATCCTTGCTGTAATTTCGGAATTTCAAACTTGGCCACCAGATGCTCAAATGATGGGCATGCTAAAGCCATTATTCTATGATGAACTTAGACCATATCATTTTATCATGAATTTATGGTTCTTTCTCAGCATACCCCTTCTAATTGTCTCTTCGATGATCCAGTTCAGTATTTTTCATCCGATCTTGCTTGAAGTATTTACACCGCTTGGAGCTCTCTCAGTTACCATCTATTGCTACCTAGTTTCATGCGTGATGCGTGACATTTACAGGCGCATCATGGACAATGAATCTTGGTGGCGGGCCCAAGAAAGAAACGTTTCTAGTTAGCCATTTTACTTGCGTTCTGAATGACCGTTATCCATTTGTTATTTCCTTCAATTTTGATGCCTGCAATGTCGGCGGGTGTTTTTCCATTCAATCCTTCTTGTTCTCTAAAGTAGTTGTGGTATTGCTACATTCCTGTAAGGATGGGCGAATCCTACCAAAGATTGTTTAAATATTAGGCTAAACTAATTAGGTCAACCTAATAATGGCTTCCAATATCCTGACATTCGAATACGAAGAAGCTCTGCCGCGCTTGCAAGTCCTTGCGGATGTTGTATCTCACAAGATAATCCTGTCAACTATTGAGGAGGCCAAGACCGCGCAGCAGATATCAGTTGAAAATGAACTGCCTCTCAGTTCTACATACAAAAAGATCAAGAGGCTTCAATCAATGGACATCTTGTGCATTGAAAGAATCAACTTGGACGATACAGGCAAGAGGGTGTTATACTACAAGAGCAGAGTCAAATCACTGGAATTTTCCCTGGGGAAAGCCGGCTACGTGCTTCAGCTGGAAAAGAACGACAGGGCCTGCAAAAGCGGTAACGGCAGTCCAAAGGCGGCCTTTGAGATTTAATCTCTCTATTTTCTCACTTTTGAGAATCTTCCCTGTCTTTAAATGACGCGCTGCCGCGCTGCCATGGTCATAATTGCAGCGGACGGTTGCCGAGTTCATCTGGTGGTGCCTGGTTGCAGATGCATGAAAAGTATCCAAACCATGTATACACAACACACTGCTTGGAAAAAGCGTCCAAGATACTTCATGCACAACACTAGTCTCTGCTTCCGGGTACCGCCAAAGCTGGATTAGTAGCAGAGAGCCACGTTATGGAAGGCCTGCTCGCATTTGCAGCGTTCTTCAAACCTGTTGGTAAGTGTTGTGAATGCAACAACAGTATATCGGGACGCTCTTGTCGATTCTGCAGGACCAGATCAATTCAACTCAATTCCACACTCAATTTCCATTCAATTAGGCAAAATAGGCCGTTGTGATTGTTTGACGTATGAAATATCGGGTAGGGCGGAAGGCGATTTTGAGATATCTCTCTCTCAACGGACAGCATCATTGATTGTGATTCTCGTAGCAGATAATCGGATCATGCTTTAAATGACACATAAAAAATAGGCTCCATAAATGCATACAAGATTTGGTACTTTTGGGTTGATTGTTCTTCTTGTATCGGCAGTTGCGGCGACTACAGGTTTAGCGAATATAAAATCTGCGCCTGCTTTTGCTCATGAGGAACACTCTGAATTTATCACTAACGCGGAATACATCAAGGGACACTTGGAGCAGGCAATTGCCAACAAGCAGGCCGGCAGAAACGACTTGGCCATAGCACATGCAAACCACCCTATCGCAGAGGTCTTTGCCTTGATGAAAGGGCCGCTGGAACAAGTAAGCATGGAGCGGGCCCAAGTGCTTGAAGATGCTCTCGAAGCCCTTCCAGATGCAGTCCAGTCTGACTCTGTAGAGTCATTTACTCAGAAAGTGGACGAGGTCAACGGGATGCTTGACGAAGCAATCGAGGTATATGCAGGAGAAGAGGCCGAAGAGCTTGCCACCAAGCTGGATGTGACCAAAGCACTACTTGAGACAGCGGGCGTAGAGTATTCCGAAGCGGTGGAGGAAGGTCAGATTACTGAAATGATTGAATACCAGGATGCAAGCGCGTTTATCAGCCGCGCTAATGCGACGTTTGAGACCTTTGTCTCCGAAATTGGTTCAGAAGAAGCCGAAGAAATAACCGACTTCTTTGGGCAGGTAAACGACAGCATTGCGGAAAATGCCGAGCCGGAGATAGTGCAGGCACTGCTCGATGGGATAACGCACGAGCTGGAAGAAGCTGGAGGAGAAGGAGCTGGCGGGAATGAAAATGTCGAGTTTGCAGCAAATCTCGCATACATCAGGGGACACCTTGCACAGGCCCTTGCCAACAAGCAAACAAACAATATCGAGCTCGCAGCCGCTCACGCCGGCCATCCCGTACATGAGGTCTATTCGCTGATAGAGAGCGAGCTTGCAGAGCACAATGCACAGCTTGACGAGGAAATTGAGCAGGAGCTCACGTCACTTGCAAACGAGATACACACCATGAGCGAGCAGCAGGTACAGACAGAGGTGGCAAACCTGAACACGCTGCTGGACGCTGCCGAATCTGAGGTAATAAATGGAACTGATAGAGACGACCCTGCCTTCGGCGCGATGGTGGCCATTGCAGTACTTGAAACAGCAGAGCACGAATACGAAGAGGCAATTGAAAACGGCCAGATAACAGAGATGATCGAGTACCAGGACTCGACTGCCTTTATTGCCCAGGCAAAGTCAATATTTGAATCAATTGAAGCAGACATGCCTGAGGAGGAAGCACAAGAGGTCTCTGAATTATTTGATCAGCTCGATGCGCTTACAGCTTCTAACGCAAGCTTTGACGATGTAGAGACAGCCATTGACGGACTGGTGCACGAGTTTGAAGAAGCCTTTGGCCTAGAAGATGAGTCACAGCAGGACGGGCAGGCGTACATTGACAAAATTATCGAGCTCCTTGATGAGGCCGTAGCATCATACCAGGCAGGCGAGCCGGATGATGCAAAAGCGAACGCAATTGAAGCGTATCTTGACAACTATGAATTCATCGAGTCAGACATCGAGGAAGACGACCCTGATTTGAAGGAAAAGATCGAAGTTGCCATCAGGGTAGATCTGGTAGGGATGATTGAGCAAGCAAGGCCACTGGCAGAAATACAATCACACGTTGACGAAATAAAGGCCGACCTCGAAGCGGCCCGAGAAATTGTAGGATCCGCCTCCGAGACTCCTGAAGAGCCTGAAGAAGAACCCGAGGAAACGCCAGAAACCACAGGGGGCACAAATGGAACTGCTGGAGGCATTGAAGAAATTATTGAGCTCCTGAACCGGGTAAACGGGGAGTATATCGATGCAGTGGAGAACGGCACAATAAAGAACCAAGAAGAGTATGACGAAGCAGTCCTTTTCATTGCAGAGGCCACAGAAAAGTTTGATGCAATAAAGGCCAGTCTGGCTGAAATTGCAGAAGAGGAGACCAGTGAAGTCGAAGATGATCTTTCGAGCATCAAGGATCTAATAGACAGCATGGAAAGCTCGCAGCAAGTTTCTGACAAAATACAACACGCACAGGCTGAACTGAGGGAAATCCTTGAAGCGTCAGGTAGCCAGAGCGAGGAGCAGGAGGAAGAAGGAGAGCAACAACTCGATGGCTGGGGATACATTGACAGGATTAACGAACTGCTAGACCAGTCGCTTGCAGCATACAAGGAAGGCTCGTATGAAGACGCGCGCAATCTGGCTAGGGAAGCATACCTCGACAATTACGAGCAGATAGAACAGGACATTGAACAAGATGACAAGGAGCTCATGGAAGAAATCGAAATCGACATGAGGGAAGACCTTGTAAAAATGATAGATGACAGAAGTCCTGTATCAGATGTGGAGAATCACATCAACCAAATCAAGACTAACCTGGAAACCGCCAGATCAGTGGTGACACCTGAATTCCCGTTTGCAATAATTGCCATCGCTATAACTATGGCAATGGCCGTTGCAATAGCCAGATTCAAGGGATTCAGCCTCTACAGATCGCCATAGGGGAAGTTTTCTTTTTTCTCTCTCCCTTTTCTTTTTGTGTCATTTTCAATCTAATAATCTCTGATCTGAAGCCGGCCCGCGCGAAATAAGGAGTATGACATTTTCAACGCTGAAAATCCGCCGACTGTTTAAATATTAGGCTAGCCTAATTGCAGTCGGCATAGGGTAGTGGGCATTTGCAACTGGGGTACGCTGGCGATTGGTGTCTCTAATTCACTGCCGTGTTGTATCTCGTCTTGCCCATGATGCACCTTTGCAGGTCACAAATCACCTACCTAACCTTTGGACGCAACGGAGGAGGGGGGGAAGCGCAAAGAAACGATGGAGTGCTTCCTCCTCTTTTCCTTCTTATTTCATTTCCTCAGCGGGAAATCGTCGTTGAAATTAAATATCCGACTTGATGAATCGCACCCGTATGGAATGCGCAGTCTATGACACATACGTAACAAAGAAGGATGGCAAGATAATGCACTTTGATGTGGTAGTTGAAGCAAGCACAGAGCATGACAGGGCAATAGAGTATGGCAAGCAATACCTTACATCTGTTGGACAGTCAGGACAAAAGATGACATCAGAGGAATGCCAGTTCTGCCATATACAGGCCGCTCCTCCATTTGTTGAAAATGCCATAAAGAAGGATGGCTATTGGATTCAAAAGATGGAAGGGTGTCCGGCTTAAAGACTCGGTAAAAGCCGGCTGTCTCTGTATAATAAGGCTACTGGCTCTCTCTTTTTCTTGTTTTAACCAACTTTCATTCACTTGTAGCTATGATTACAGAAGCTACTTACAGAAAAAATAAAAGGTACAAAATTTTTCTCGGTGTAACTTGGAAGAAAAAACGAATAGAAGATTTAAAGTTGAGATGCTTCTTGGGATTTCTCTCTCAGTTATCCTAGCTGCATCTATAATGCCTCATTCCTCATACGCAGCGACTACAGACTGCTCTGACATTCCTGTCAAGAACTTCAAGGGAGTGGTATTTGTCGACGGCACCTTGGGCAAGAGCGAGCATGATGGCAAAGCAAGCGTACTTACCAGTTATGTAACGGAGAGCATGAAATACATCCGGCTAAGTGGCTTCAATGCAGTACGTGTACCGTACTACTGGGAAGCATACGTCAATGACCCGACCTCGTTTATGGCGGAACTGCAACTGATTGCGCAAGAAGCAAAAGACAACAACATCTGCGTCATTTTTGACAACCACCACTTTTACACAAGCAGCTACTGGGATCTCGATGTAGCTGGCAAGTCCGACGGCAGAGGATTTCCGTCGTTTGTCGTAAAGAACTTCCCAGAAAGGAACAACGACTACATCGACACAGCGGGACCGTTCTGGGGCGCATTCTGGAATAACGGCTTTTCGATCAACGGTCAAAAAGTATGGGATGTCCAATGGTCATTCTTATCCAAGGTAATCAACAAGGTAGATGGCTATAGCAGCGTTGCAGGATACGAAATACTCAATGAGCCGCATCTTTTCAAGAAGGAACAGTATGACAAGCTGGGCGACTACAATACATTCATGGCAAAGAAGATTAGGTCAATCTCTGACAAAAAGATCTTCTTTGACAGGGAAACTACAAGGGGATTCCAAAGAGAGCCTAGCTTGGAACTTCACATATTCCCGGACGGCGTCTCTGGCACAGTCTACGCGCCGCACCTATACTCTGTTCCAAAGCCCGGCAGCCAAGGCGAGAAGCAGATCAAGAACATCAAGACATGGTCTACGCAGCGAAATACCGAAGTACTGATAGGCGAGTGGGGCGCTGAAACGCAGAGCGACGCCGTGACTTTCATGAAGGCGTTCAAGGCGAACGGCTTTGGGTGGACTGCACATTCGTGGAAGAAATCTGGAAGCGGAGGTCTTGGTAGCACGCTATACGACAGCGACACGACATCTCCGACTAGCGCGCTAAAAGTTCTGATGGCCGCGTTGGATGTAGTCTACTAGATCTGGCACCGAGCCAGCTCTTTTTCTCTCTTTTCTTTTATGATTTTTCAGTTCTGATCAAATTTTCGCCTCGATGATTATCCTCTATAAGATTGTCGTAGGTCATCCCTTCACTTGGTATAAGAATAGGCTTATGGAAGAGTCTTAGGAACCTAATTATGGAAGAGCTAAGACTGCATACCAAGACCGTCATGAAGAATCCAGACCAAACACTAAGACTAGGACAAATTGAAGAAAAAAAGACAGAAAAAAGAGACAAGCTTGATCTTCTGCTGGAGCTCTTGGAAGCAACCAACGAGCCCACAAAAAAAACTCACCTTATCTACAGGCTCAGGATAAACTACTATCAGCTCACGAGGTATCTTGACCTGCTGCTAAAATTAGAGATGGTTGAAGAAGTGACCAAGCCCTTTGAAGGCTATACCATAACGGAAAAGGGCAGAATAATGCAGCGACTGTTCAACAAGATATAGACAGACGAATAAGCGTCCGCCGTCCTCACTACCTTTCATTGTGCACAAGCTGGGCACCTTGAATTCTTTCTGACCTGTCCCTTACCTCATCCGGATATCCTATAGCAGTCATGCCTCTTCTAGTCTGAAATACTCAGACATGCCCGAGCATTTCTGATACGCATCGTCTTCAAAAATGCCTACAAAGCAAGTCCACAGGTACTGTACGTACACACTCGCCCGTTGCCGAAAGCAAAATTAGCGTGGAGTAAAATGCACCCTCGATTACACTGTACAAGTACATCCGGCGGGGACTCTGCTGCCAACTATGTAGCAGAACCGGGGATATTTCTCTGCGTCAGCGCGGAGTGAGAAAAAGAATCAAAGACGGGAGAACCGTCAGATGCCATTGCAGGAGCACCAGCAGCGGCATCTGCACATGCAAGCTTAGTCTCGCCGCGACTAACCGTTTGTCTTGTCATATGGGTCATAATTCTATACTGGGAACATTTAGACCAGCGAGTAAATTTTACAGCGACGACGGGCTATAGTTGCTGGTCATGCGCTCTTCTTTAAGGGCAATCTCTTTCCCGCTTTCTGAATCTCCCTGTATTGTTCTACAATGGACTCAATTCTGCCAGCATGTTTTTCTTTATAGTGGTTCCTGCAGCCAATGCAACAGAAGAACCTCTGAAAATTTGCAAACTCTAGCACCTTGGGCTTGCCGTTTATCGGACCTCCACAGTATTCGCATTTCATTTTGACAGTCAGATTATCATCCACCTTTACATGGAAGTGCTTTTTCTGTTCCTCCAAGCGCTGGATTGTGTCACTGGTAAAGAACTGATTTGTTTTCTTCTTACTGCCAATCTTTGACAAGTCAATCTCTGGTTTGACCGACTTTATAAGACCAATGTTGACGAGGCGCTCGTACCTGGATTTGACCGTTGGCGTACTCACCTTTATCTCTCTGGATATGGCTCGGAATGACTTTCTACCATCCTCCATGAGCGATTTCAGAACTGCTACGTCTGTTTCATCGAGGTCTACGGGCACTGGCCCAATTATTAGCTGAAAGTGCATATAACTTTTGGTCGTGTTGTCCAATCAGAACCCTGCAAGCGCCTTCGGGGAGATCTTTCCAGATGCAACTCCTGTTCGCCAGATTTATCGCAAAACAGCTGGCCGGCTTGCATGTAACAGACAGACAAATGGGACGACCGAGCTTGACAAAACGGTCGCAAACCCCGATCCCCACCGAGGAATGCTCTATTGATGTTTTCATCGGCACAGTTCTTGGCGATTCCCTTCACTTCGATTAGTAAATACAAGCCGTCGCCGCGTCGAGAACAACGCCTCTCGCTTCATAACTCTTTTATTCATTGTTCGTGAGAGTGCATGCGCTATGCCTGACACCATATGCAGGAAATGCGGTGGTGACTTGGAGATTGGCAATGCCAAGTGCCCCTTATGCGAGCTAGAGCTGACCATGGTCTGCCCCGACTGCGGCCATATGCCGGACGACAAGGTCCACGCCGATTGCCTCACAGCCATGTCGCTAGTTTAGGCATAATTGTCCTGTGCATGTCCATCTCTCCTATCGCCTTGCAAATAATATCCAAATTGTGCGGCTAACAACAGAAATATACCAATCGTGACCTCCGGGTTTCTGTTGACCGGCGACGCCTCTTCACCTCAGTTCCTGTACCTGTCCACAGTTGGATGGAAGACTGGCAGAAAGCACCGGATAGAGATATGGTTCGTGGAGTACAACGGTCGATACTATATTCTGTCAGAGGGAAAGGAGCGCGCCCATTGGGTCCAGAATATAACTCATGACCCTGCCGTGTCGTTCAGCATCTCGGGCAGAAGCTGCGACGGCAAGGCAGGTGTTGTCTCTTCTGAAAAAGAGCCTGCACTCGCGGCCAAAGTGTCAGAGCTCATGAAGAAAAAATATGGCTGGGGCGATGGCTTGATAGTTGAGCTCATCCCGGAGTCCTGATATATGTCGCCACCACCTTTTATCAATGGCAAAATCTGCCTTGTAACCGGCAGCACATCGGGGATAGGCAAAGAAATTGCCGCCGGCCTTGCAAAGCATGGGGGCTCGGTTGTGTTAATTGGCCGGGAAAGGTCGCGGTGCGAGGCCGCGGCAAAAGAGATCAGGCGACGTGTCGGCAGGGAAGACGACAATGTCGATGATGATGACGGCGGCAGCAGTAGCAACAACAATAACAATAATGACAACATCAATCATTCCACGGTGACCTACCTTGTCGCTGACCTTTCTTTACAGTCCTCGGTAAGAAATCTCGCAAGGGAATTCAAAGAGCGGTACAAAAGGCTCGATATTCTGATCAATAATGCAGGTGTTTTCCGGGCTCGCCGGGAACTGACGGAAGACGGGATCGAGTCAACTTTTGCGGTAAACCACCTTGCTCCGTTCCTTCTGACCAACCTGCTCATTGACATGCTAAAGTCCAGTGGGGGACAATCAAGAATTGTGACTACCAGCTCCATTGCACACAGGGGTGCAAGAATTGACTTTGATGACCTTTCTTTCAAACACAGGCGCTACAATGGAATAAGCGCATATGGTCAGTCAAAGCTGGCAAACATACTGTTTACCAAAGAGCTTGCACGCAGGCTTGAAGGCAGTAATGTCACCGCAAACTGCTTTCATCCCGGAGCCGTCAGAACTGGCCTTGCACAAAAGAACAACAACCCCTGGTACTACCGTCTGGTCTGGCAAGCCGGCTCGCCTTTCTTCCTCAGCCCGGAGAAGGGCGCAGACACAGGAATATACCTAGCTACTTCTCCCGACCTTGGAGCAGTATCGGGCAAATATTTTGTGAAGCGCAGGGAGGCAATCCCTTCCAGAGAGGCAAGAGACCCGAACGTAGCCGCCCGGCTCTGGGCAGTCAGCGAGGAGCTGACAGGGATAAAAACATGACAATATTATGGACGGAGATGTTTTTCCACTGTCCTGCTACATCCCCCGCGTTATTATATACTAGCAGGCCAGTTATGGCTCTATTCCAGAGTTGTTACATAGCACCGACTTCTTAATTCATAAATATTCACGCATGGATGACAGCTCCCGATTGGCATGAGCGCAGCAGGTTATTATCACGACGGGGCTACCAAACTGTCTGACACCGCAAGGACCGCTTTTCAGGATCTAAAGGGCCTTGGTTACGATATCGAAGCACTTGGGCGCAGGAACATGGACGACTACCAGATTCTGGAATTGCGCGACAAGGCGTTCAAGTTTCGAGGAATACAAATCCCTGCCTCTGAACGATCCTCCTCTGCCTCCGACTTTGCAGGACCGCATAAGCCGCGTATAGTTTCGGCATCACAAGAAGATGCCAGGACGCTGGCAAAGCACATCCTGTATCTTGCAGAAAAAGCACTGGCCGAGTCATAGGCAGCAACAGGGCCGACATGCACGGCTATCCCGGTTTGATCATGGATTTCCTCCAGACGATGGCCAAGAAGAACAACACAAGTATGGCAAGCGTCATCCCGAGGAACACGATATCGTTGTAGGCAGTCTCAAAGCCCTCCACTGCGTCCTCCATATAGTCAAATAGCATCTGAACGGCAAATAGCCCAAAGGCCACAGCAGCGTAGACAATCCCTTTGATGGCCGTCCTCTTGTATGCATAGATTGAAAGTCCTGCAAGCAGGATGGAAAATGCGGCAATCCCGATCTTGATCATTTGCTCTATCGGCTGATATGGCTCAAATTCTGCGGTCGCCTGCGATGCGTCTGCACCTTCCTCACCTCCATTATCACCCCCGTCGCCTCCTCCTTCGTTTTCTTCCTCATCGTCCAGTTCCAAGCCGCCACTATCCACCTGCCGGATAAGCCACGACAGCATTATCCAGATGGGAAGCGCAATGTCGCTCACTTTTCTTCATCGCTCTCCCGGGGCGAGAGTGAAAGGAACATCTCGGCCAGCCTGTTGCTCCATCGATCCCACAATGTGGGATAGTAACTCTTCATCAAGGTCACAAGGCCCTTTGGGTCGCCGTAGAGGCTGTATCGCTTGTATTTGCCTTCTCTGAATTCCTTAATCACCTTGAAACTGACAAGCCGCGTGACATGCCAGCTAACTGACGCGGCAGAAACCCCAATCCTGGCCGCTATTTCAGCCTGAGTCGGGCTCTTCTGTTCAATAATAAACATCACAATATCTCTTGCAGTCTCGTGGCTTAGGATCTCAAGCAGGTTTTTTTCGTTGTCCTTAAACAAACCTGCCGGGAAGTAATACCTGTAAAAGCCGTGTCTGTTTGAAGTGACTTTTCCCGCCTTTTCAAGGCGGCCGAGGTGGTACTGCGCTGTCCCCATCGATATCCCTATCTCATTTCTTATTTGCCTGAGGTGACAGCCGGGGTGATCCCTGATAAATGCGAGGATATTTGTTGGGTTTCCCTCACCGTCTTCATTCAATATCGACCAACCTTTCGCCGTGTGTGTCGGTGCACCGGTAGACAAAGAACAATAGTAATAATGGCGATGAAG
>DATEIL010000015.1:0-7041 GCA_035279085.1 Nitrososphaera sp. | reverse complement strand
CTTGATTCAAAGAAGACCTTGTCGGGTCTGGTGTCACCAACAAGAATTCCGAGTTCTGCCCTGCCGTTGCCGTTGCCGCGACTGTTAATATTATTATCATCATTATCATTCATTTAGCGCGTCCCTCGCTCCATGCTCGTTCTGCAGGCTAAAAATGCTCGCAATCCTGTCGATATCCTCGTCGGATATCTTGCACGTGTTATGGGCAAGCTTTAGGCAGTAGGGGTACCCCGCCACGCTGTGATAGCATAGCCTGTCCAGCATTGCCGTCACCTCGGAGTCACCGGTCTCGCCCAGAAACTCGAGTCGGATCATCGGAGTGTTTTCCCGCAGTCGCGCATATACCTCGGTTATCCTTCCGTAGGGCGTGCTTATGCCAGACGGGGTGCTGTAGCCCGCAGAAGAATTGCTGACGCGGTTATAGTAGAATATGTCGCCGGCGCGCGAGCCTAGCGGGCCGAACTGAGCCCTGCTTTCGGAGCTCTTTGCGACAAAGACCGAGCCGGAGTATTTCTTTGCTTCGTCAAATGTGGCGCCCGCGGCCTTTTTGTTGAGCCGGGCAATGATGGAGCCATCGACGCAGACCACATCGACCTTGCCCGTTTCGCTTGCACTCCTTGTAACTGAGGCCTCCATGCCCATCGCCTTGGCCTCAAGTGATTCGTTCCTTGCGGATTCTGAAATGTCGTCGTCGTACTCGGAGGCAATAATGTCATTCGTGCTAGAGACTGCCACGGCGTCAATCACGTAGAGGTTTAGTCCCTGATATGCCCGCTTGTTCCAGCTGCTGTCCACCCCGGCCGACTGACATTGGCACGGGATCGGCATGTAGCGGTTCCAGCTTGCGTTGGCCTCCCGGGCAATCGCTTCATAGTTTGAATCTTTTAGCCGTGAAATCTTTTGCTCCCTTGTCCTCAGGGCATCGAGATAGACTGACTTGAGCAACAAGTATCCCGTGCGTATCGAGGATAGATGTTACATAAAAGATTGCTTGTCCATCCTGTCGGCTATTGTCGTTACGTCCCACAGAGTCTTTGGTTTTTCAGATGCAGAAATTATTCCGCTTTTTTCAAATATCTTGGCTGCAATGCCCGCCGCAATTGGCAGTGCACCCGTGGCTCCCGGCGAATTGTAATTCAGGATGTGAACCGACGACGCGTCGTCGGCCTCCCCTGCCCATTTCACGATCGTGTCAGGAACAAATTTTCCCGTCCTGTCGATCACCGACGATCTGATGCCAGAGGTTCCCCTCTTTGTAAACGCCGATGCCCGCAAGGCCGGCAGGAATTCTCTTGCCCTTGCAATCATTGCCCTCTTTGACAGGGAACTTTTCAGTTCGCTGCCGGCAAGCAAAAGGAATTGCCGGTCAAACACCGCCCTGCGCGATCCCGTCCTTGAGGATTCAACTAGCTTTGGGATCATGTCTGCAATGTTCCTGCGCCAGCCGTAGGCATACGGCCCAAAGACTGGAACGGCATTAGGCCCCACTTCGCGCCTGCCGTCTGCCCGCACTATCCAGTGTGGATCCAAGAACGGATATTCGGGGTGCCTCGGCACAGAGTAGATGGATAATTTTGTCAGATCCTGATACTCCGCGGGGGCCTGCCAGTATTCTCCCCGAAAATGCAGATCGCCATACTCTCTTGCGATGCCCATAGAGTGTGCAATGTCCATCGAGTTGCCCCCTGCCGCATTTACGACATAGCTGGCGGTGAGCTGTCTCCCATTTGAAATGCCAAGGGCATGTTCTCCAGCTCTCCTAGAAATGCGCTCGACTTTTTCGCCCAGAACTATCTTGCAGCCAAACAACTTCAAGTCATCAAGCAGGGCAAGGGTAAGTGCGCCATAGTCTACCGAAGCGTCCTTTGAGCAGTAGAGCGCTGCCGCGCAGCGGACGTTTGGCTCCATTTCCTTTGCCTCTTGCCTATCGAGCAGCTTGAGCTCATTTTTCTTCAGGCCGTTTGCCTCGCCCCATTTCATGTATTTGTGGAGCCTTTCGATGCCCCTTTCGTCAGTGGCGACTTCCAAAACACCGTCGCGCTTGAACACGAGCTTTTTCTTTTCTGAAAACTTTAACCACATCTCGTAACCTAGCGCGGCTGCCTTGGCGAGGGTCTTCTTTGCAACAGGGTCATAGATGAACGGTGCGTGGACCTTGCCCGTGTTCCTGCTGCTTGTATGCTGCGCAATGTTCTGCTCCTGCTCTATCAGGACGATTGAGCCGGGGTCCTGCGCATGCCCTGACAGAAAATAAGCTATGGCGGTTCCCAAGACCCCGCCCCCAATTATTGCGACCTTGCAGTCAGCCACTATGGGAATGCATACAAAGTCACACTATATGCTTTTATACACGCACCTCGTACGGAGCAAAATGAGAAAATACTACCCAGAAGCTTTTGTGGTAGCATTTGCAGTGCTGATTTCTACAACAGCAGTATCTGCATTTGCTCAAGGAGATGTTCCAGAGATGCCCGATTTCGACCCAGGTTCATTCCAGATGCCCGAGGATGTCAGTGGCACCTATACCAATGAAGAGGCAGGAGTAAGTATCACGTTCCCTGAGGGCTGGAGCGGTATGTCTTTCACGTTTGGAAACATGACGATGGCTAGCGTGGCGCCAGGCGGCATGACCGGAGAAGAAGAACAGCCGGAGAAGATCATTGCGCTGATAGTGGTAGACAAGAGCGAGGTGCAAGACCCTACAGATCCTGACCAGTTCTCTCAACAAGAGGATTCGCAGGAGTGCAGTACCCCAACTCCCAGCCAGACTACCGTGAGCGGCAAGAGGGCCTATGAAATGACAATGGAATGTACCATTGACGACAAACCCACCAAGATGAAAATGACAATTGCAGAGAGCACTGACAGCTGGATAAACGCAATGTACTTCTCACCTACTGCTGAATTTGATGCAGATGTGGCCAAGTACGACACGGCAGTCGATTCAATTCAGATCCAAGGCGCGATAGACGCGACGGTTCCTTCAATGCCACCAACAACTGGCGGCGGAAACGATGATGGCAGCGACGATGACGGAATGGAGGCAAGCATGATGCCAGTGACTGTCGGCGAGGATTCAGTAGATGTCTCTGTGCAGAGCTCGTCTACCATAAGCGACTTTGCACTTAATGAAGAGAGCAAGACGCTGTCCTTCACTGCTGACGGAAGCGGCGACAAGACAGTCATTTCAGTCGGAGCCGTGCTGCAAGGGCCATACACCGTGATGGTAGATGGACAGGCAAAGGATGACTTTGAGGAGTCCACCGACTCTGACGGCGTAAAGACAATCAGCGTGCCACATGCATCAGGCTCCCATGACGTGACGATCACAGGAACGCAGGTAGTCCCAGAGTTCCCGATCGCACTGCTGGGTATCATGGCCGCGGTTATCGTTGCGATGGTCAGCATCGTTGGCAGGACAAGCCTGTTCAAAGGTAGGATCTAGTCGTACGGTTCATGGGACTCAAGTCCCCTGAGCTACTTCCTTTATTTTCTTCCTCTTTTTGTTTTTCTAATTTCTAGCCACCGAAGTAAAACGTTTAATATCGATCCGGACAGAGAAAACAGAGTTTGGCCCAGCAGCAAGAATTCACAGCGGACAAGAGGAAGAGGCTTGACGACCTGCCAGAGCTTCCGCAGGACAGGCCCGCATTGCTGCTCTCTGCAATTTATTCCGGCGAGGAAAAAAAGGTTTACCTAAAGTTCTACGATCCGAAGGATAACACCATTTACCACTGGCGCGACAGGACGGACCACAAGCCATACTGCTACACCAAGATGCAGTTCGCTGAAGCGGCCGAGCAGGTCGCGAAAAAGGAAACAAAGTACACCATTGAGCACATGAAGAAAAAGGACATTATTATTGACAAAGAAATAGAAGTGCTCAAGGTGCTTGCTCCCGACCCGCTTTCAATCGGGGGAACCGACTATAGCTTTAGGGAGAAGGTAACAAGTTGGGAAGCTGACATCAAATATCATGAAAATTATTTGTACGACAGGTCGCTGATACCTGGAACTTATTATTTCAGGACGGTCGACGACAAGATTGCCCCATTCGAATACCAGATTTCAGAAAAAGTCCAGGCTGCACTCAAGAACCTGCTGTGGGACAAGATAAAAGAGTCAGGCGAGGGCGGCAAAGAATACAGGCAGTACGTCACAAACTGGGCTAACCTTCTCAACCAGCCAATACCCGAACTGCGCAGGGTTTCAGTCGACATTGAAGTTGAAGCTGAGGAAGGCAAGATGCCAAACCCGAGAGACCACGACAGGCGGGTTACCGCAGTAGGCTTTGCCGGAAGCGATGGATTGAGAAAAGTATTTGTTCTGACAGACAACATACCCAGCACCGGCGAGCCGCTCATCCCAGAGGCCGTACCCTGCAAGACGGAAAAGGAGCTTTTGGAGAAGGCATTTGAAACTATCAGCAGCTATCCCATAATCCTGACTTTTAATGGCGACGACTTTGACTTGCCGTACCTTTATGCCCGCTCACAGGACCCTGCCATAGACCCGGGCGGAATCGCGATTCCAAAGGACAAGGTCCCCATCATGGTCAAAAGGGAGTCGTTTGCAAAACGCGGGATGCAGGCAGAGGCTGTTGGTATACGCCACGGAATCCACATCGACCTCTACAGGACTTTTGACAATAGGTCGATACAGATCTATGCATTTTCCCGGGCATACACCGACAAGACGCTCAACTCCATCTGCGAGGCCCTGCTTGGTGACACCAAGGTAGAGTTTGAAGGCGACATCTCCGAGCTGCCGGTCCAAAAGCTGGCAGAGTACTGCCTCAAGGACGCAGACCTGACGTTTAGGCTGACCAGCTTTAACGACAACCTGCTGATGAAGCTCCTTGTAGTAATCGCAAGGATTGGCAGGCTATCGGTGGACGACATCGCGCGCTTTGGGGTCAACCAGTGGATAAGGGGGATACTGTATTATGAGCACCGGCAGAGAAACGAGCTGATACCCAGCAGAAAAGAGCTTGAAGAGAAAGGCTCTGCGTCAACCACCGCGGTAATCAAGGAGAAAAAATACAGAGGAGGCGAAGTCGTAGAGCCGACACCGGGAATTCACTTTAACGTCGTGGTGTTGGATTTTGCAAGTTTGTATCCTAGCATTATCAAGGTTCACAACCTGTCGTATGAAACGATAAACTGCCCACACGAATCCTGCAAGGAGACCAAGATTGATGGCACGACGCACTGGGTATGCAAGCAGAGAAAAGGTCTGACGTCGCTTCTGATAGGGTCACTGAGGGACTTGAGAGTCAATTACTACAAGTATCTGTCAAAGGACAAGTCGATTCCACAGGAAGAGAGGCAGTTGTATAATGTAGTTAGCCAAGCGATCAAAGTAATTTTAAATGCAAGCTACGGCGTCATGGGCGCAGACATTTTTCCACTATATTGCCTGCCTGTTGCTGACTCGATCGCTGCAATTGGCAGGACAACAATCCACAAAGCTATCGAAAAATGCAAGGAACTGGGAATCGAGGTAGTGTATTCTGACACGGACAGTTTGTTTGCCAAAAATCCATCTTCTACATCCATCGACGAGGTGGCGGCATGGGCCCGCAATACCCTTGGCGTTGATCTGGAAGTAGACAAGGAGTATCGTTATGTAGTCTTCAGCGATCTGAAGAAGAACTATCTTGGTGTCAAGCCTGATGGTGCCGTTGACGTAAAAGGTCTCACAGGCAAAAAATCACACACGCCTCCATTTATCCGCAGCGCATTTGGCGAGATCCTCAAGGTGCTGGGCAATGTCAATTCCCAGAAGGATTTCGAATCTGCAAAGGAGGGTATCAAGAAAATCGTGCAGGAGAACGCGCAGAACCTAGAGGCCCGCAAGATCCCGCTTGAAGATCTTTCATTCAATGTAATGATAAACAAGTCACTGGGCTCATACGGCAAGAAGGCAGATTCAAAGACGATGGATGGCAAAGAAACGTACAAGGGCCTGCCCCAGCACATCAAAGCCGCCAAGATGCTTGAAGGAACCCGGGACATTCGAGCCGGTGAAGTAATCTCCTACGTCAAGACCAACACCTCGGATGGAGTAAAGCCCGTAGAGATGGCCAAGGCAGAAGAAATTGATACTGAAAAATACATGGAAACGATGGAGTCGACCTTTGAGCAGGTGCTGTCAGTCCTCAATTTTGACTTCAAGTCGGTTTTAGGCAAGCCGCGCCAGCAGAGCTTGGACGAGCTCTTTTGGAGCAAGTAGTAGTAACATCAGCTGCCAGCCGCCATAGTTTATTATCTGCCCCACTTGACATCCCAATGTGGTGGACTTTGCTCTATTTACGGTTCCGGAAAAGACAAAGGCAGGCTATAGCTTTGCAGACACGCCGGTAAAGATATCGTTCGAGGAATCAGAGGTTGTGTTTTACGGGGTGCCGCTTGACATCACGACCAGCTTTGGCAAAGGGACGGCGAGGGGACCGGAGGCAATGAGAGCAGCTTCTGCGCGACAAATTGAGACATTTGTCCTCGACGAAAAGGCTGACATTTACGACTGCGTCGGCATCTATGACTTAGGCGACCTGAAAATCCCAAAGTCAAAATCAAAGAAAAAGATCTTCGACTATCTTGACACCACGATTCCAAAGGTCGTCAGTGACCTTCGCGGTGAGGGCAAGATCCCGGTAATGATGGGCGGCGAACATACCCTGACCTATTATCAGTTGAAGGCACTTGCCAAAGAAAATCCACTAGTCATCCACTTTGACGCGCACCGCGACATGAAGGTAGAGTACGACGGCATGAAAATGTGCCATACCACCCCTTTTTACCACCTGCTTGAGCACATCTCTGGCGAGAATATAATCCAGATAGGCATAAGGCAGACCGACAGCAAAGAAAACGAGACTGCAATCAGAAGTGGAGTCGTTACGTTTGACGCATGGCAGGTCCATGAAGATATTGACTCTGTACTGGACTACCTGCAAAAGGCCACCGCAGGCAGGAAGATCTATATTTCATTTGACATCGACGCCTATGATCTCCCCTATGTGCCCTGCACCGGGACGCC
>DATEIL010000014.1:0-4053 GCA_035279085.1 Nitrososphaera sp. | reverse complement strand
AGGATCGTCATGCCGTTCTGAGGCTGGGTCAGATTTAAGATACTAATCATGGTATCTAGTCCGTCAGGGTCAAACACGCTCTGGCTCAGATCAATGTTTACAGGCTGGTCTTCATCAGTCGTTGCGCTTGTGGAGTTGCTTACAATTGGCGCGTCATCGGCCGGAATTATCGTAATGCTCACGACCGCGGTATCGTAGGCACCATGAGAATCAGTTACCATAAAAATAAAGCTGTCCGAGCCGTTGTAATTTGATGCCGGCGTATAGACCAGAGAACCTGTCACGACATCCAGCGAGGCAGCGCTGCCATAGAGCGGGGTTGATACCATTGAATATTCAATGTCGTCACCATCCTGGTCCGATCCCGCTAGCTGGATGATGACGGGGGTGTCTTCACCGGTTGATGTTGAGACGTCTTGGGCAGTCGGAGACTTGTTCGCACCGGACTTGTTACTATCACCGTCATCATCGCCTCTGTGCCCTCCACCTCCACCTCCTCCGCCACTACCAAATCCTCCTCCGTCGTTGGAATTGTTGTCAGAGTCGTCATCGTCACCACCGTAAATTATCACATATCCCGAACCGTCTGGCCTGCCATTTGGATCTCTGTCTGAAGTGTTTCCGCCATCGTCATCATCATCAATTCCGCCATTGGATGAGGTGGTATTTGTTACCATTGTAGTTTCGTCGATCTGGGTGGCATTGCTTGCAGGTTCCTGTGCGCTTTCTTCCGAGTCAGTGGAATTTCCTGCTCCATCGTCACCATTGGTAGCCTCTGCCTGAGGCTCGTTGTCATCATCTGGCGTCCACAATCCTGGATTTCCAAGCAATATGAATAACGAGAGTAATGCAAGTGCAATAAGGCCCGCGAGGAGTAGTCTGTTCTTGTTGTTCTTGCGTTTACCATTGCGATCTTCAGGGGCGTCAATTCCTCGTATGGCCATCTGTAATACAGTAATCTGGACACAGGCACAGTGATATGCTGCAAGCCCAACTTTGGGGACATTTGGCGAAGGTATTTTCTACTCTGGATTGAAACTTGATAAAATCTATCCAAACTTCGCCGGCTGCTAGCTCCACTTTTCATTGACGGCACTAAGAAAATACACAAGGCCGCACGCCGCCAATGTGGAAACAGCAAATGCAAAACCTTCCGCAATCCGGAACGTAAAGAGACTCACCATGCACAATGCTATCGTGGAAAAAATAAAGATGGCCAGCCCGCCGGAAAGCCCGGCAACTTTCTGGATGGGGGTAGATATACGCGATATTACATAATCCATCTTATGTCTTCCGGAGTTTGTGTTTTAGGCACAATTATTAAAATATGATGAACCTATGCATGTCCTAAGCTAGTGCCTACTTTACATCTTGTTATGGACTCAGCCTACCTCCTCCATGATCCCCGGCATCCTGTATAGACCATCCCAGACTATTTCGGATCTTTGCGGGGACCTGGCGTCGCGACGGAATATTTAGCAGTCAGAGCATTAGAGCAAGCGTATATGTTGTGGAATAGCCAATTTCTATCAACAGTTCAATACAGAAAATAAGCGAAAAATGAAAAACACGTAAAAAGAGGAGAAATCCGGTAGCGATTTTCTTGAGCCGCCACGGATCTGGGGGCTGATTTAGAGAAACTTGTCGATTATTTCGTACTGCATTGCGCCGTTTTTACCTACCATTTCGACAGGCTCGGTCCAAACGACGTCCTTGACACCATCAACTGACTTGACCCATTCAATTACCGCCAAGAGTTCCTTGTTGTTCTTGAAGACTGATTCTGCATGGATGTCAATCGTGTGCTCCCCGATGGCCTTTGATACTTTGGTTATGGAATTATGGCCAAGCAGTTCCTTTCCAACTGCCGTTGTCCTTCCCTTTTCAGTGGACACAAGCAGCTCTGCCTTCCTCCAGCCCAGCCTGTCAAGCCTTAGCGAATAGGAAACCTCGAGAAATTCACTTTCAAGCCGCTTCCTTCTCCTCTGAACGGTAGTAAGCGGGATTTCGAGCTTGCGTGAAAGCGAAAGCGATGATACTCTGCCACTCGAATCCAAGAGCGACTTGAGCACCTTCTTGTCCACCTCTGTAAAATAGAGACCGTTTTCCTTCTTTGTGGTGTAGGTCTGGGCTGCCGGCTCGGAATCAGCTCCATCCTCTTCATCTTCCGCGGAATCTGCAGATGTATCATATGTGCGGTGAAGCCACTTTGCTCCCCGGACTAGGTCCTGGAGCTGCTCTATGGTGCATTCGGAATACTGGTCGACTGAAAACCCAAATGAGGCTAGCTGTTCAAGCAATGCTATCCTCGAATTATCGCTAATCGAATCTCCCGTAGTAGTAGAAGAAATCGGCTCGTTTGCGTTTGTTTGATCCACTGCTGTGCGTCCGGTGCCCAGAGTCTTTGAGTTTTGCATATACTCTGGTTTCTGGAAGTGATATAAAAGAATCGGCTCGCCGTTAGTATCTAGCAGGCGACACGTGGTTGGAGCATGTATCTGCCGCAACATACAGGGTAAGAGGCATTGCCAAAAAGCATACGCCATAAATCATATGTATTATTTTGCAGTACACGCAAGCGCAGATACATCTGGCGCATTCATAGACTTGCTGCTTGTCTGTCGTCAACCAGTGCAAGTGCAGGTATTATTCGATGTGCAGGAGCAGGAAGACTGAGCTTCCGTGCACCATAGCTGATGTTGCAGAGAGGTATTGTAAGATATATCGGCTGTTTCACAATGTCGAGGTTCGAGATAATGGTCATGCACTGACAGCCTGATTGGGTGCACACGCGCTGTATGTCTTGTGCACCAACTGTCAAAGGCTTATCTATTTTCCGTACGCGCATGTAATTACACATATGCCTTGCGATTCCTGCGGCCACTCAAAGGCAGCTCACAAAGAAATGACCCTTGCAGTGTACTTTTGCAACCAGTGTCAGAAGGTGGAGTCATATGTCTCCTTTCCGCCTGACAGGGCGACAACCGGTGAGGGCAATTCTCAGCAGCCGTCCTCTTCATCGTCATATGAAGACATGCTGAGCCAGCTATACTACGAGAAAAAGGCGTTCAGAAAGAACTGACTGGTTCTACCCACATGCGCCCTTTGCCACCTGCTGCCGTGTCTTTAATTTTCTCTACATAGTAGAAAGTATATCTTGCACGGGCAATCCCTAAACAATGTCAACTTCAAGCGATTTTAATTCCTACGTCAACCCGGGAAGAGTGACGCCCGAAATGATAACGGAAGACGAGACAATCCGCGCGGTGATGGAAATGGCCAAGCCAACAGTCTGCGTAATTGGTGCAGGTGGTGCAGGCAGCAACATCGTGTCTTGGATAAAGCAGAAAGGACTGACGGGCGGTAAACTCATTGCAGTCAATACAGATGCGGCCCACCTTGGGATAACCCGAGCCGACAGAAGGATTCTCATCGGCCCGAAGGTAACGCAGGGAAGGGGATGCGGAGGCTACCCTGAAAAAGGCATGGACGCTGCCAGGGAAAGCATGACTGAAATAGAACGGGAAGTGCAGGGTGCAAACATTATATTTATTTGTGCAGGCCTGGGCGGCGGAACCGGTACTGGAGCGATTCAGGTTCTGGCCGAGGACTTGAAGAGGCATACCGGCGCCCTGATCATCGGAGTAGTCACACTGCCATTTGCAGTAGAGCGCTACCGATATGACCTGGCAAAGGAAGCACTGGACAATCTGGTCCGGTCATGCGATACTCTGGTCACCATAGACAACAACAAGTTGACAAAGCTTGCAGGAAACCTTCCATTGAAAGAAGCACTGGGTGTTGCAAACGAGCTTGTAGGGCAGTTCGTAAAGGGGATCACTGAAACCATTACCTCTGCTTCGCTTATCAACATCGACTTTGCCGACTTGACGGCCATTATGGAGGGCAAGGGCCTGGCGGCAATTGGAGTAGGATCCGCGGATGGTATGGACAGGATCGAATTGGCTACAAGGATGGCACTTGAAACACAGCTGCTTGACATAAAGGACATGAGCATGGCAAACGGAGTGCTGGTTCATGTGAGCGGAGGCG
>DATEIL010000013.1:0-8329 GCA_035279085.1 Nitrososphaera sp. | reverse complement strand
CAGCTTTTGTTCCTGCTTTTATAACAACAGCGATAATCCTTCCGCCACTTGACGTCGCCACTGCCGCTGTAGCAGCAATAAGCGATGATGGCAAACTGCTGCAGCCGCAGAGTGTTACAGTATCCGACACTACAGACAGAGGCGGATATCAAGTCAGCCTGTCCTTCACGTCTCCCATTATCAGTGATGGCCAGAACCAAGATATTGCATTCAGAATTGCCGATGCCTTAGGCCGTCCTGCAAGGGATATAGAATTCACCCTTGTCCTGTCCGAGCTCACGGCAACGGGAAGCGAGCCCCGCCTTATTGCGCAGGGGCAGGCACTGAACGGCACAGGGCAGGTTGAAAGGGAATTTGACAGTGTCGGCTGGTACCAGGTAGATTTGAGCCTCCAAAATGAAACTGCCTCATTTAGAATATTTGCAGGCGGAGTTGACTTGGAGACCGATGACGAGGTGTACTCCCCCGGACAGGCTATCAAAGTAAGCGGCACCACCTATCCCAATGACACGGTTATCATAACGTTAAGCGGATCCGATGATGGTTCTGAGGCGACAGCTGATGAAAGCAATGTTTCCTCCACTGCCCCCACAAGCATAGCAAACAGGACTGTCAGCACGGATGAGGATGGCACTTTCAATTCCATCCAGATAATGTTCCCAACCGAGGACGGTTCCACAAAAGACGGCCTCTATACGGTAACAGCATACTCCAGCTTGCTTGGCATGAAATCTGAAAAGTCGGTGTACTTTTCAAGGGAAAAACCCGCAGTAGACATTGACATCCGGCCAATTCCGCCAGTGCTTCTTGCAGAAAATGCCAGTGAAAGCTGCACGGCCCCATCTCAGCGCATAGCCCTCTTGGTCAATGCCACCTATCCTGATATGGATGGCAGTCGTGCAGGCAATGCGACCATCAGAATACTTGACCTCTACCGGATTGGCGAGGAGACATCAGGCGCTGAATCTAGTAGGGGGAGCGACGGAGAAGGGACCGGCGAGCAAGTTAGTTCGCTCACAATTCCAGATTACGAAAACCAGTTTACATACTCCGACGTGCTTGGTGCCTGGATAGGTCCCGGGTCCAACCCGCTTGGTGCATACTTTTACACTGACAAAACTCCAGGTATTTCGGGTAATTACCTGCTTCCGGGTCGATACTATTTCACAGTGCTCTTTGATGATGGCGAGATAAAGGCTGTCGAGAGGTCGGAGACATTTGAGCTCACAAACAACGTCACGCATTATCTGGAATCGGTCGGAAAAACCGGACCAATTGAAATCAAGCCGGGCTACAACGCCACGTTTGCCGGCAACTCGCAGTACAACGGAATTGATGTCGATTTGCCGTACGAGAAGGGAATTGTCCAATATTTCCAGTCTCAGCAAGGGAACGGAACACAGAATGCCACCATGTTAAACGCCACCGGCTGGCTCAGTCTGTACGAACTATCGCCTTCAGCTTATAACAGGATTAACTCGATATTCACAGATCCTTTCAATGTTGATTTGGATGCATCAGACAGACTGATCCAGTGCTCTGACATTTCCCAGACCAGTGTGGGGCAATTCTTCCCTCTTGCAGTTCAAAATTCCTCCTCTCTGTTACCGGGAGACCAGATTGCCTGGCAGGGTTCGCCGCTTCTGAACGCGACAGTGCTTGGGCATGAGAGAATAGAAGTGATGGGTGCTATCATTGACACTGTAAGGGTAAGAGAGAGTACAGCTATGCTGTTCCCTGATCCTATCGAACAAGCGAGGCTGTACGATCCAGATTATTCTTTCGGCATGGAGGGGGAGGCCGGCGATGTCGATGCGTGGTTTGAAGAAGGAACAGGTCATCTTGTGAAATTCTCTACAAGCATCCTCAAGCGGGTTTCGGATGAGATAGGATACAGGCCGATGCAGGTTGTAAGTGTCATGAATTCCACAAACATGCCGATGCAAAAGACCTATGAATTTACTGTACACGATGAGGATGATGATAATGATAATAACAATAACACTGTCCGCAAGGTATTTGTCATGACTGATGCAACTGTGGACGATTTTGAATATGGTGGAGGTCAGCAATCAAGCCAAACTACAGGTACGTCCGGTTTGACGCAAAACCTTTCAATTAGCATAAAAGGGAGACCCTCGATGGCAGATGAGCTGCACTACCTGATCAAGGTACCAAAGACCATAATGGCCGAGCCTGCTGTAGAGGATGTCAGGCTCACGCCACAAGACAGCGCTGCAATCATTGAAACCGACGTGGACACCAGCAGCGACCAATTTTATGGCATTGTCGAGGTCGTTGTAAAAAGCGCCCTGAGTGGTGGCAGCCCTGGCACCCGTGATTTCTCTGCCATAAACATCGCCATTGGTGAACATGAAGAAGCATCTCGGCTCGATGGCATGCGGAGTTCAGGACAGCGCGACACAGACATGGGAGTGGATTATCCCATGAAACCCCTGCCGTTCTTTGCAAGGCACTCCGAGCCACAATATTATGCACAAAAGTTTGCCGACGCCATTGGTCTTGGAAGATTGGAACTTGTCGGCAACAGCTCTGAACATGACGGACAGTGCGGCTATTCCCCCGAGGACATCCATTCGATCTACCGATTTACGCCAGCCTATGCCAACAATAACAGGGATGTTTCCGTGCCGATGGACAGCGGCGAAAATGCAGCCACGATTTCAATCTCCATGTGTGCAGGCGAATTTTCCCAGCTGTCATTCAACGCACTTGACGCTGGGATACTCAGAGAAAGATACGGGTACAACACCACTGACTTTGCCGGTTCTTCGTCATTTCCTTATCTTCCGGTTGAAGGAGTAAAGGACGCTCCATTCGTCACAAAACCCATGTCTACATATTCCACTTATGTTGAAAAGACAAGAGAGATCACGCAGCGCTACCTTGACGAGATCCCATATCTCGAATGTTTTTCAAGACGGCAGCCCTGCGACGACGATGGGACCGCCGCTGATTTGGTGTTCATGGCTCCATATGTCAGGCTGAACCAACTGGTACTACCAGTACAAGAGGGCAGTGGCTCTGACAATGCAACTGTACTCCTATTGTCAGGAGCTGATGTCACGGCATCATTTGACAATACAAAGGGTACACTCGTGCAGTACTCGATTTCAAAGTTGTATGAGACGGGCAGAGTTGCGGAGTCGATAAAATTCCTTCCAGCCGATGCCAGAAATATCATGGGAAGGTTTTGGAACGATACACTCGGCCTTGGATTGAACATAGGCGGTGGCGGGGACAGTGAACTGGGAGCGATACTAACGTCGGTCTGTGACGGCAGGATCTATTACCACATGGATTCATTTGATGAAGGGAGAACAGGATCCGTCAACATACACTACTTTGAAAACAGCGTCGATGCAGTAACGGGCGACATTGTGACTGATGCACAGTTTTATGCAGTGAGCGGGGAAACATGCCCGCCTGTTGAGCGGTTTGAGGACTTTAATATCACTGCCGGGCTGTTGGGCGAAAATAGCAACGATGATGATTATCGTCAGGAGGATGAAATCAATGTGATGCTTGAAGTGACCAACAACGGATTTGAGGATGTGAAATACCAGCACCTCATTGCAGGATTTGTGGCATATGATTTGGCAGGTATGCCTGTGGCTGGAAAACTCGCGCACTTTTCTGGAGAAACCCTTCCTGATGGAAAGCAAGATTTCATGGAGTTTCCCGCAGGGCAGACAGTGGTTTTTGGTCCAGGAGGCGATGTAGGGACGTCAGGCCAACGGATAGGCGAGAACTTGGCATGGGAGTCGCCTCAGCCAGGGAGATACCACGTAAAGGTCTTTGTCCTGTCTCCATTCTTTAAAATCGCTGAATTTGACGCATCAGTTAGTTAGCTGCTACAAAGAAAAGTCTTTTGACGCCAGTGCTGGCGCGGCTCAATGCAGGATTCTGCTCAGCAATCAGACAGCTATTGTGTCATGCCATAGAGCTGCTCGTAGATGGTCGCTATTCGACTCCTTCCTTTAGCTCTTCCTGAACGACGCCTTCTGGCGGCATGCCATGACCTTCTCCTGTCGCTCTGTCGCGGTTCCCGCTTGTAGATAGCGATTCCTTTTTTACGATGTCTCTGTCTGCGCTGGTGGGCGCCACCTTAAAGTCCTCGTCTGATACCTGCTCCGGAGACTTTTCTTTTCTCTCAGACATGCAGATCATTGGCCTTTATGCTTCTTATGCCGTGCCCGGAGAGCGCAATAATATGCTATGTTGCTCTTTCATCCTCTGACCTTTTTCAATTGACAACTTGTCGATTCATGCCCCTGGCCGCTTGCTTCTGCCGTGACAAGAAGTACTACCATCATGACTGCAGATGCATTAAGGTGGTTCTAAATCAGCAGACAGCAATTGATCTTTTGCATTGCAGCCACTGCTGGAGTCGAGAAGGGCACAAAACAGAATATGCCTATCCACCGTTGGCGGTTGCGTATGCCGCTTTGAAATAATCCAGTTTTTCGCACGTTATACCTGCCAAACCTTTTATTGGCTTTTGCGATTTTCTTTCATTGTTGAGGCTGATAATTTATACGGGCAAGGGTGGCACCGGCAAGACCGTCACGTCCTGTGCGACTGCGATCAAGATGGCAGAGCATGGACGCAAGACGCTTGTGATTTCCGCTGACCCCGCGCACACCCTTAGCGATGCCTTTATGATAAACGACATCGGTTATGGACCAAAAATAGTCGAGCAGAACCTGACTGCCCTTCAGATAGATCCCGTGACTGAAATGAGCAGGCAGTACGACACCATCCTTTCCTACATGGCCGCAATTTTTTCCGCAAAGGGCATAGACGAAACGCTGGCGTATGAAATCGCCATGCTGCCTGGAATGACTCAGCTCTTCTCCCTATTGAAAATCGAGGAAGCCAGCAGGACAAAGGAATTTGATTCCATAGTCCTCGATATGCCAGCCTCGGGTGAGGCCCTGCGGTATCTTTACTTTCCAAAGCTCGTAGGAAGCATAGGCCGCAAGCTGACAGGTCTTGCGGGCCTCTTCAGTGGCTTTGCCAAAGTCTTCCAGCCACTTGCCAAGATACCCGCCCCATCAAGGGACGTCATCCAGAGCGAAATGGAATTATTAGACAGACTTGACGTGCTGGCCGAGATAATCAAGGACAATGACAGCACGAGCATCAGGCTGGTCGCGAACCCCGACACGTTTAGCATCGAAAACGCCAAGAGGGCTCTGATGTCTGCCAGCCTCTACGGGATAAACGTGGACATGGCAGTCGTCAACAAGATAATGGCCGGCTCTTCCGACCAGTACTATGACAAGTGGGCAGTCTTTCAAAAATCAAAGGTGGAAGAAGCCAAAGCGAACTTTTACCCGCTTCCGGTAAAGGAGGTACAGCTCTATGGCACTGAACTCCGGGGCACCGAGATGCTTCGGAAACACGGCGAGGTGCTCTTTGGGAGCGAAGACCCAGGCAGGATATTCTACAGGGGCAAGCCCTACGTGTTTGAAAACGAAGGCGCATCCATCAACATGACTGTACAGGTGCCGTTCACGGAAAAGGATGACTTTGAGATACAGCGATATGGCGACCAGCTTACAATCAGCGTCAGGACGCCAGCCGCCAAAATAGTAAACATTGTGCCGCTGCCCATTGCAACCGCGGGGATGAAGCTGTCAAAGGCGAAACTGCTTGACCATGAGCTGAAGGTTCTGTTTGAAAAAGGGCCTTAGGCCTTTGCTTGTGTGCATGTTTATGTGTATGTGGATATGTTATTGCTCTCCAATATTGCCGGGAAAAGATAGTTTATATAATATGCGCCTTGACTTATTTTGAGTTAGAAATGCCAATCGATCCAGACTTTCCAAAGAATCATCAGGTAATAGGCAAGCACAGCCACTCAGACGGCGAGCACTATCACTACGTCTGGGGTCCAGGCAAGGCAGCCGAAGCCGCAGAAAACGAAGACGTAAAGCACGCTTATGAATCAAGGGGCGAGGAAATTGTTCCGCTGGGCGTCCACGGCACGATGGTAGCCATCGACTGGGACTCTTGCGTTGCTGACGGTGCATGCATTGAAGCATGTCCAGTACAGGTATTCCAATGGTACAGGACAGAACAGGATGTGCCGGGAACTGAAATGGCCAACGCCAGCAGCTCAGGAACGGGCAGCTCTGTAAAAGAAGAGCGTAAGGACTATACCGACAAGGCTGATCCGATAAGAGAGCATGACTGCATATGGTGCATGGCATGCGTATCTGTATGTCCGCCTCAGGCAGTCAAGGTAGACCAGTCAAGCTTGGAATACCATGAGAAAGCTTCAGGCACGTACAACGAAAGCCTCGCAAAAGGAAGCGCTCCACCGCCACACGCGCACTAGAGCACTTTTTTCCTTTTATTATTATCATTATCCTTCTTCTTGTTTTACCTATAAATCCCCCCTTCGGCGTTAACGGATTATCGTTGCCAGTCTTTTCAGACTCGTACATGGGGATTTTCATGCCGCAGGATATCTCGCGGAGGATCTCGCATTTTATCGCCGGACACATAGATTTCCCCTATGTCAAAGGCGACGAGATAATGGCCGCTTTTTACCTCTTTGGCAGGCAACATGGCGTGCAGGAAGCTGAACTGCCTGACGTGCAGGACATGGCAAAAAAGAGCGCGGAGCAGGTCGCAAAGGACGTGCGGCTGTATACTCTGAACCCAACGAAAATGGATTCCGGCTTTACCCGCGAAAATTACACAAAGCGGTCGCTGCAGATAGCGGTGGACAATGCGGGAATTAACGACGAAATCTCTACACGCGTCGCAGGCGACCCGGCAATATTGTCTGACTGCTATGCGCAGCACATCGCATACCACAAGCAGGGATATTATTTTGAGCTGTTCAGGCCCTTCAAAGCGGCCCAGCTTCCGGTTGCGCTTCAGAACAAGCTGGAGGGCAGGATGCTGCTACTTGGATTCAACGTAAAGGACAGAGGGTCGCTTCCATTCAGAAACACTACCGACCCTTTCTTTGAGTGGATGAAGAGGCAGGGCTAAAAGTTTGAAGTGTGGTCGATGACCCTCACCATGTGCTTGACGTCAAAGACCATTACTTCGCTTGGCAGGTTTATTGCAAGCACCCGCTCTTGCGGCTGGGCATAGTCGAGCACGTGGACTAGCACGCCCTGTTTTCCAAAGCGCCTGCCGGCCCTCTTTTCAAGGGATACATGAGGGTCAAAGAGTGCATCAAATGTGAACAGGTAGGTCCCGCCCCATACGTTTACGGAATACTCTACCCTGTAGTATGGAATTGACATCCTTGGGAACAGGAGGCTGCTTGCCGAATGCAGTATCTCCTGCTCGTCGTGCATCCTCCCGCCATGGAAGCTGTCGATAAATGGGACTTTGGCATAGACGGTTGAATTTACGGCTTTTCTCTGGCACAGCGACGAGTAGCGGGAAAACTCTTGCTCCGGAAGGGTGGCCGGCCCGTAGCGGGCATCATCATGGAGGGTTATCTTGCGGTTTACAATGAATTTTTCACCGGATTCAAGGAGCCTTCGGATGTTTTCGACAAACTGGTGCTCATTGCATTCGTACAGAGGCAGGGGCTACCCACCCACTCCCCTGACCACATGTGATATGGTGTTTGAAGATCCGCAGATTGAAATTATTGGATCTTTTGGGTAGGCATCGCCTATTTCTTCAGAGACTGATATTGTCTCCTGCCCCCTGACGTAGAGCATCTTGCTCCAGAACTTGCCATCTGCGATGATTGTGACAGTGTCGTCAAGAAGAAAACCGATTTCAGAAAGGCTGTCCTGCACCGTCTCCAAGGGTACAAGCACTGATATTGACTTTAGCTTCTGCTCGCCTTTGCCAGTTTTCAACGCTATATTCTCTCATGTCAATTCAGATATAAAAATTGGTCGAGAACTGAAACTACTACTGCTCTGCTACCGACTTGTTTTCTCGGATTTCACATCAATGTGGGCGCATATATGCTGCTGTCCGTCAGGTGATTAGCTACGGAGAATTGTGGTCGCACACAATCCAAGTGGACCGCCATCAAAAGATAGGCAGAGTAATCGAGAAATTCAGCAGCGAAGGCTGGCAGCAGGGCACATATGCACACACACAGACACAGACACACACGCACTTCAGCAACGCTTAGGGCCCTAAAGGCACGTTTGCGAGCTACGCCGTGAACCATTGTTACTACTATCTGCTGTTTGAGCGAGAAAAGGAAATGGAGGCCGAAAGAAATCCTGCGAAAATCGCCTTGACCGGCCTGTCCTGCGGTACGTGCGTTAAAACGTATAATAGTAGGTAACAAAAATTGAATTCAGCGCGG
>DATEIL010000012.1:0-5556 GCA_035279085.1 Nitrososphaera sp. | reverse complement strand
ATGAATTCCTGCTTTTTGGCCTCAAGTATATGCGATGCCTGTCCTTTCATCTGCTGATAGAGCTCTTTCCGATACTGCTTTGTGGTCTTGACGTTTGGCATATGCATGCCGTAGTCAAGGCTTGGGGGCAAATGTATCTTTGATACCACGTGGAGCAGGATTATTTTTTCCGGCCGCCTTGAAAGGGATCTTATGTGGTCTATTGCAGTTCTTGCTGCCTTGTCTGAATATTTTGAGCCATCATAGGGGATGAGGATTCTGTTATTCAACAACCGTGACTATGTTGTTGTCGTGGCGGTGCGTATTATAGCTGTTGCACGCCACGCAGACCTAGCCCTGAAATTCTATAATCATCTGAAGCATACTTTGCTTATTTATTTGGACTGGCTTTCAGAACCGGAGTGTCGCGGTGAGCAGTGCCACCCTGAAAGTGTTTGTGAGATGAGTACGCGTTTGCGAGCATTCTGAGCAACCGCAAGGCCCCTCAAACCCCTGTGGCAAAATCTTTGTACGGCCGCCTTGAAGGGAACTTGGAGCAGGACATGGAACCAAACGCGCCCTGCGGCTAATGTCACTTTGGCGCAATTCCATAGAAATACATCAAATTCAGGGAAGCGGTCAATCATGGCATCGAGCTGCAAATCCCAGCTGCGATTGTCAGATAACTGCTGCAATGGATGCAACTTACACAAAGATAATCAATACCATGCCAGTCCCTTTACTTACAATGGGCAGGAATGCGGACAAATTGAATGCAATAGCCGGAGTCGCAGCGCTGAGCGCGCTTGTAGCAGCGCTCCTTATAGTATCAAATATGGAGCAAGTCAAATTTACCTTGTCCAGTATTGCAAGCCAGATGCCCGCCTGGACCTCGCAGCCAAATGAAATAGTCCAGCAACTGGTACAGATTAGGGTTCAGTTTGCGAGCATGAGTGAAAGCCTGACTGTGTATACGATAGGAGGATTGGTTGGCCTGTCAATTACAACTACTGTGGCGGCGGCAAAAATATATCGAAATATGCAACCCTTCCAATGACTGCAATAATAGACAGAGATATCCTCTTTTCCCGCCCCTCTGCCTGTGATGCTATATTATCAGGATACAAGAAAACGCACTCAGACGCGTCACTTCTTAAAGCCAATCATGGTATCCGTGTTTAGCAGTCCATGCAATGACCTTATCGCGGATATCGCCGACGTGAATTTTTCCGCAGAGTCCGATTCTATCTTTACCACGATGTCATATGCCTTGTCGACCTTGAATGAATATTTGACTTCTGGAATGGTTTTCATGCTATCGAGGATCTGCTCCTCCATCCCCTTTTTGCATTGAATGAACATAAACGCAATAGGAATCATAAGAACTTGCTTTTGACAATATCTGGTGCGATAAAAGGATCTCTATTTTTTCTGAAGCACTACCAGCTTCTTTTGATCAAAAAACATCTGGACCGCCGTCATTGAGTAATGTTGTTGTTAACTGATGCTTTTTTTCCTCGCACGGTGAGCACGGAAAAAAGTTCTTCCTCGCATTCTTTACGATTTCTTTAAGAGCATATACTCCTTAGCGCATTTCATCCTGTGCAAGTCTTTCGATTTCACCGTGTATAGTCCTAATGAGCATCCGGGCGCTCTCTTCGCCCAGGAGTTGTTGCAGAGCCATGTTCAGGTCAAAAAGGGTATATGAGGTATGCTTGGTCAGCTCGATTTTATATTCCCTTTGCAAATCGTGCTTCAGGCCCTCATACGCATCTTTGCCAAGTCTGCTCAATATTGCGTTTGTTGCCTCCACCTTGAAAGCATCGATATGAGAGGTGAACATCTGCAAGTGACAGTGAGGATGGTGCTAAAAGCAAATTTCTGTATGCGCCATGACATACACAGTCCACATCAGTGAGGGCCTCTACTATCCAAACTATGCGGAGAGAGACACACGCACACGTATATACATACACACATACATACTTGCATATGCATTTCTCGAATTTGCTGGTCAAGAAATCTAGATGCTTGCAGTTATAGTGCTGCAATTTGGATAATGCAAATAATATGGGCATAATCACCTGGATAATAATTCTCGTAGTAGTGCTGGCAGTTATCGGACTTGGGATTGGAACATTTGCATCAGGAATATTTCAAGGCGCCAAAACAGTTGGCGAGAATCCGCTGGTTCAGAATGCAACCAGCCAAGCCAAGGATTTGGTGACGGAGAAAATAAAAGATGGCGTGAATCAGACCTTGGGCTAGGCCGGCAACAGCATCTTTTTGAATTCCTTCACCGTCGCAGGCCCAAATCCTCCGAAATGGTTGTCCGCTGCAACTATTGCAAATTCAAGCTTCTTTTGTGCCATTTTCAGCCGTGAAGCCCAGATCTTCAATTCTGAAGATCTGCTTTTTTGCGTTCTCATGGCATTCACGTCTTGCATGCTGGGCCTGCCTGTGAACCGGATGTAGACAAAGTCGGTTGTAGTCTGTGGCGGTGCATGGAATTCCTCCGTCTGGGTCCATGCAAGGCACAAATTATTTTCAGACAGATATCTGTAGAACTCCTTTGTGAACCAGGACTCGTGACTAGACTCAATCGCATACCTATAGTTCCGATCAAGAAGCGGGATCAGGTCTTTGATCTTTTCAAAGCCGTTATTGAACGAAAGCGATGGAGGGATGGTGATTAGAAAAGCCAAGAGTTTTTCGCTCAACGGCCCCATTGCTTCAAGGAATTCTTCTACCTCGGTAACAGGTCTGCCCTGCCTTTTTTCAAATGTAATTGCCTTCGGAAATCTGGCCGTGAACATTAAGCCATCCGCGGCAAGCCTGCTCCAGCGAATAGTCGTGAATCGGTCTGGCGCCCCGCCGAATGTAGAATCTATCTCTACGCAGTTGAAGATGCTGCCATAGTATGAAAGGTATTCGTCCGCGTCCAAGCCCTTTGGATAGAACCTGCCATCATTCCAATTGTGGTGATCCCATCCGCCGCAGCCTGCATACAGGCGCATATAGCCCATTTGCATTTTTTGACTATAAAAGATAGCGTCGGGTAGGAAAGCCTATGGACAAGTGCAGAGACAGCCGCAACAGGGGAACAAGCACATATCCTCTGTCACATACTGCAAGAGCCACTTTGTATTATAGGCACCTGTACCATTGATAATCTGCTTCTGTGTATCCCGAACTGGAGTTATTATTCTCTCCTACAACTTGCCTCGGGCCCTTATTATAGGGCCCGAGAAAGGTAGGGGTACCCAAACCCAAACCCAAACCATGCGGGTTCTCACTGCGCAGTTTTCGCAGGGATATCATACCGATACTACGATTATGTGCTCACTTACATGAAATTGACGCACGGCTTGCGGCCTATTTTTATCCAATGTAAAGACGACTGCATGAGGGTTAAGTCGCTTGTCAAGGGCATTGCGCTGGCTGAAGCATATGCGGTTATGTTGACTGCAATGTTGCTCAAGACCGGGTAACCTACCCATTATGGTAGAAATTATTGGAATTTGAGTTGTTATGGAACTCTTGTGTCTGATCAGTTATGGCTTTAAGACTAAAGCAGAGGAGAGGCATTGGGAACGTAATTACGACCCTCATTATCCTCATCGCCTCAGTCGTACTGGGCGCAGGAGTTATTTTCTTTGGGGGTTCGCTGTTCCAGACCAATACCGAAAACGAAGCAATACAGGTATCAAATGCACACATTTGGATTTCAACTAACGGAACTTCAGTTGCCGGTTTTGTCGTACAGAACACTGGTGGCAAGGCAGTATCAATAGAATCAATTGAAGTTAGAGGCATGACCGTTCCTATGGGTTCATGGTACTATAACACTGTCAATGCATCAGCGGCCAACATTCAGAAGGAGCTTCAATCAGACTATACCCTGAGCGCGATAGATGTGACAGGAGCAGCACCAGAAGAAGCATTTGTTCATGCAACAGGCAAGGTATCCTTGCCACAGGGTCAGGCGGTAATCATGTATGTATCCAATCCCGCAGGAATAACAACTTTAGATGCAGGCTTTGATTACAACCTCAATGTGCATGCTGGCAAGTCGAGTGCTTCAATAGCTGCAGTGCATGCTGTTGTGGGCTAGAAAGCTTGCACTCCTCCTCCCCTTTTCTCTCCTTTTTAACAACTGAATTGGGCTTTTTCTCCTTCATTTCTTCTCCACAATGTCATAGCATCTCGGTTCAACCTAGGTTTGCTCGCCTCATGCATGCGCGTGTAGGTCGGGGCACCTAAGTGTCGTATAGAAGGCAAACACGTTAAGGATAAAAACTATGCAATGCGCCAATTATGGCAACAGTGCAGCACTATACTTCTTTGTGTGAAAATGTATGCAATTCAACTCAAAACATACTTGCCGCCTGGGTTTTCCGTGATGCAGAACTAGTTTCATCGTTCCTAAAGCCGTCGTTTCCGTTGCCAAACTCTTCGGAACAGAAAAAGTTCCTCGTTCAGGCCCACCTGATGGTCAGCATGGCCTCTACGAATCAACAGATGTATGGAAAGCTAAACTATGTAAGCGGCAGTTTCCAGCACGCCGATTACTACATTTTTCCAATGACGGACGACAATGAAGTATTGCTGGCCGTGGCCTGCGTAAAGCCGTATTCTGTGGACGCGATAGGAAAGGCAGTATCGGTCCTGACGGTCAGGTAATCAATGTGCCGTTTGCCTTCAGTAGTAATGGTGACGGTGCCGGAAACAGAAATGACCATAGGAGGAGCCGTTTTGATCTCATGCTCCAAATACTACAGCAGACCCAGGAGCCGGCTAAAAAGACACACATCCTCTATAGGACAAGGATAAACCATGAGCAGCTGAGTCGGTACGTACGACTGCTGCTGGATCACGGTATGATAGAACCTGTTTCAAGGCCGTTTGATGGCTATCTGATAACCGAGAACGGAAGAGTGCTGTTAGAGCTCTTTAAACTGGATTCGCGGCAGGAATTGTCATCGTAGTCGCTACCACGTAGAGATGTTCAAGACGGCGAACACCAGAGGACACTCTGTAGGTTCTTTTGGATTGCAATAGTAACGCAAACGTGCATCTCTGCATGCACTTGTCATTGGCTAGCGATTCATTGGTGAACTAGATCAGTGTGTGTGTATGTGAGTATCTGAGGCGGCCCAAATTGGCTCACAACTCTCTTTCATCCCTAGATGCCATCCTCCACTATGACGCCGCAATCCTGCAGGCGTCATCTTGACGTGCTGCGAACCAATCTGCTGGCAAGTCTGAAATACAAATAATAAATCCTTGAGTTGAAAAGCCCTGCTCTTTGAGGTGATTTTATTTTGCTCTCTCAAAGCCGGCCGGCAGGAAAGAGCAGGGCCCCTTGGAAGATTCGGATCGTGTATAGTCTACTGCATGGTTAAAAGCAAAATGGTGGCGTGATACTAGAAAAGAGCTATTTCGTCAATCGGGGTGTCTCGCCGGTGTTGACGTTGAGGATGGGACTATCATTATTACTGCTGATGGAGATATTTGCAATAGCAATCCGAGGCATTTACCTATTGGCCGTCGTGCACAATGCCAAGCCAACTCTTG
>DATEIL010000011.1:0-6545 GCA_035279085.1 Nitrososphaera sp. | reverse complement strand
CCTTACGCCGAGCAAGGATGAAATGATGTCTGTACTCGTAGTCGACAAGGAAAGCGTCCGTGAGCTTCCCATTTCCAACATGCCGCTGGTAGAATCAATTTCTGGATTTTTCGATATGCTCAGGGTCTACACGACGGCGGAGAACCGCGACAAAGTACAACGATCCGTTAAAAAGGTGCTGGGAGATCAGGAAATGCTGAACATGGGGGTCGGAAGAGTACACGGCAGCTAAAAAGCGCGTCGTCATCAAGCTCAGTGGCAGGGTGTTTGGCGACAATGCCGGTTCCGAACTGAAAGAGTATGCAAAGATGCTAAAAGAAATCAGTTCAAAGGTGCAGCCAGTAGTTGTCGCCGGCGGCGGCAAGATTGCAAGACACTACATCAACACTGCACGGGGATTCGGGGCGGACGAGGCCACACTGGATTCCATTGGCATCGAAGTTTCGAGGCTCAATGCAAGGCTGCTCATAGCTGCCCTGGGAGACGTGGCGTTTGCGTCGGTCCCAAGGGATCTCGACGAAGTAAATTCGGCCGCGGCCAGCGGAAGAATAGTGGCTACTGGAGGGCTTCATCCCGGACAGAGCACGAATGCCACTGCCGCCCTCATTGCGGAAAAGGTGAGGGCATATATGTTCATCAATGCAACGGATGTCAACGGCATCTACGATTCCGATCCTAACAAGAACAAAGCCGCAAAGATGTTCAGTGAAATATCGGTCAAAGAATGCATCGAGATACTTGGGACAGAGAACTCTGCCGCTGGGGCATATGACCTCATGGATCTGGTCGCGCTCAAAGTAATAGAGCGATCAAGACTCGCCGTCGTCGTGCTGAGGTCAGATGTCGCAACTATAAGGCGCGCGGTGGACGGAAAGGCCTCAGGCACCCGGATAGTGACCTAGCCAAGGTCTGCCGCCCTGCAGCTTTGGCAGTAGCTGTCTTTATTATCTACCGTAGTTATTTACTGTTAAAATGTACCATTATTGCTGGCGCGTCCTACAATGACTAGATTGCTCATTTGCCCGCGCTGCAATACCAAAGTTACCGTCGGCGAGGACTTTAGGCACGAGGTCCTTTGCAATCTGTGTGGCAAGAAAATGAGATAGGAGGGCAGGACTGCTTTTAATGTCCATTGCATCGGATATAGATATCTCTCTGTGTGTGTAGATTTGCATAAACGCGTTCGCACACACACATACACATACACACTTGTGCATGCAGAGGTGTATGCGTGTGTGCGTGCAAATGCGCAATGTGCAGCCTGCGCTGCAGGCAGCCAGCACATCGAACATCACGAAATTTGAGGCAGTATTTTCTCTGCCGCCTCAATCTATGAAACTGTCTTGATGTTGCCGGCAAATTCCTTCATGCCGTCAGCCAGCATCTTTTTGTATATCTCCTCGCCCTTGTCGGAAGCGATCGGCCTCGACTGCGCCTTTGCGTAACCTTCGCCGTCGCAGATAAACAGCATGGCCTCGCTGCCCCGTACCATTTTGCCTGCAAGGTCTTCTTCGCCAACCGGTTCAAAACCCTGCTTGCCCTGCTTGATTGTGTATGTGAGCATGGCAAAACCTGTGTAGTCAAAAAGTTTCATCTGTGCCTTTTGGGCGCGCTCCCGTCCAATGTTGGCGGCCTTGTGGTACTGCACGCATTCAAAATTTGCGCCCGAGCACTATAAGGATTTGCTTGACTGACAGGATTTCGCAGGCTGCAAGCGAAGATTTAAAACGCAGACGCGTGCCAGAAAATTTAGCAGTGAATTCAAAAGTCATATTTATCGTCGCCGGAGGAATCGCAGCCGCCGCGATCGTCATATTTTTCGTCCTAGGATCGGGATCCGTTGGGCCTCCGGGACAACAACAACTGCAGCAACAGGGCGATCAGCCTGTTGCTGCTGGGGATGCCCAGCCGGGAGCTCCGAAGCCTCTTGAGCTCTCAATTACCAACGTAACGGCTGACAAGAAAGATGACGAGACTGCTGGCGTGCGGGTGACCTTTGACGTGTACAATCCAAATAGAAATACTGCGATCCTTGAAACGATACACTATACCGTTTACGTCGGCGATCTCAGAATGACTTTTGGCGACATCGGGATAAGCCCAGACGGTTTTGTGGCTACGCAGGAAGGCATATTCCCAATAGTTTCCAACACGACTGTCACGCTGAAGGACACCGAGTCTGCCGTCCGCAACAACCTGACTGCAACGGCATGGGACAGCATGGTAAACGGGGAAGCGCAATACAGCATAAAGGGCACATACTCCTACAAGCTTACTGGAACAAGCTTTCAGTTCAGCACCGGAGAAAAAGAATTCGAAGAGTCATTTCCCTGACGGTTCTAGAGGACACAGCATGATAGAGTAGAAGGTGCGTTTTTGTACATGAATGACACAACAGGGGTATTTCGCGTGCTTTTTCTCGGCAACAAGAATAGCGCGTTGTTCTAGCACATTCTTCCTCGTAAACTTATATTCGACAGACGGAGGATATTTCCGCATCAGATTTTGGATGGATACAAAGGGCATGCACCATTCATTGACAACAGCGGTGCAGAGATAACACAGGTCCATTACAGGCCGGAAGACATTGTCAGCTGCGCGCTTGCAATACTTGAAAGGGTCAGAATGAGCCACGACCTGTGCCTGGACAAATGGGGGCCGTCGGCGGTGCTAGGCTCGCCGGTGGTAAGGAATGCATTTGAGAACGCAGCAAGGAGGGGAGCGAAGATAAGGCTCATCACCGAGGTATCTGAAGAAAATATGGAATATTGCAAAGAGTTCTCCTCATTTGCAGAAGTGCGACACCTTGACAAGGTGAAGGGAAATTTTTCAGTCAGCGATGCAAAGTGGTACACGGCTTCAGCCGTTGCTGACAGGGACCAGCCACCCAAGCGGCTGATCGTAAGCAATGTTGACGAAATAGCAGAGCAGCACCAGTATTTTTTCGAGACCCTCTGGGACAAGGCTGTGCCGCTTGATGACAGGAAAAGAGAGATAGAGACCGGCCTAGTTCCACAGAGGACTGCCATTCTGGAAAGCGCGGAGGATACTGCAAGGCACTTGAAAGATTCCATTGAATCTTCAAGCTGGCTAGCAATATGCTCCTCGCTTGCCGATTTGAGGAGGATTCATGACCTCTGCTCGTCGTCGCTTGAAAAGGTGTTGAAAAAGCATCGCGCAGGTGGCCACAGAGGAGTGAGGTGGATCGGAAACATTGAAGAAAAAGACCTGCAACTTGTAAGACATTATGTTTCAGTTGGCATGGAGGTGAGACACTCCAGAAAAGTGCCTCTGACATTTCTGGTGACTGACAAGGAATTCAACTTCACTGTCTCAAATGTTGAATTGCAGCAGCAAGGCGACAGCACTCCAAGCGTCCTGACGAGTAATGAGCTGCCATACATCAGGCAGTTCAACTCGCTGTTTGCTGAAATATGGGGCTCGGGGATCGATGCGGAAGAGAGGATACGCCAGATCGAGGAGGGCTATGAGTTTGGAGACATTAGCGTTATCCGAAACGCGCCCGCGGCCCTTGACACATACAAAAAGCTGATAATGACTGCCCGCAGCGAAATCATGATACTTTTTCCTTCTCAGAATGCAATGGCCAGGCAGTATGAAGCAGGCATTGCCGACCTGCTGAAGGAAAGGCTTTCTCAACCTGCCGGCTCGCCGAAAATCAGGCTCATCGTTCCTCACCAAGCGCTGAGCGGCGATAACAGCGATGTGGTTGGTGGTGGGGGTGGCAGTAGTGGCAATGGCCTCGCCATCGGCGCGACTTTGTTGACAGGGAACTACAAAAACCTGAGTATGAGATCCATCAGGGAGATCGAAACGAGTTACAAAGCCACGGTCGTGGTAGCGGACAGTAACGCAGCCCTCATGATGGAGCAAAAGGATGATGAGGCTGATGCGTTTGATGGCGCCATTGGACTATCGACATTTTCGGAGAGCAGGCCAGGCGTCATGTCCTATGCTTCGATATTCGAAAGCCTTTGGACCCAGACGGAACTATACGATCAGGTCAAGCAGGCAAACGAGCAATTGGAGCTTGCCCTCCAGCAGCTGAAGGAGCACGATAGGATGCAGAGGGAATTTATCAACATCGCAGCCCATGAGCTGCGGACCCCGGTCCAGCCGCTGCTTGGAATCGCCGACATCCTGTCCATGGAAGCTTCTTCTTCCGGAGGCGGAAAGGTAGTGATAACCAAGGATGACTTGGACCTTATCATCAGAAATTCCAAGAGGCTGGAGCGCCTGTCCTCCGACATACTCCAAGTCACGAGGATCGAATCCAAGAAGCTGGAACTGCACAAAGAAAGGATCAACCTAAATGATGAAATTAGAAGCGTGATAGGCGATGTCGAAAATTCCCTGTCTTCTACCACTTCAGCTACCACTACTTCTTCTTCTCCTCTTTTCCATGGCAGAAAGCTCGGGATCATCTTTGAACCGCATGCCGATCCCATCATGGTGCAGGTAGACAGGTCGCGGATCTTTGAAGTGCTTGCCAACCTGATTGACAATGCAGTAAAGTTCACCGGCCCTGACGGAAGGATTACTGTAACTTCAGAAATCATAGAGAATCGCGGGGCCATGGTGAAGGTAATTGACCCCGGAAGAGGCATCGATCCGGAGATCTTTCCAAGACTGTTCACGAAATTTGCGACAAAGTCAGACAAGGGTACAGGGCTTGGTCTGTATATTTCAAAGTCAATTGTGCAGGCTCACGGCGGAGACATCTGGGCAGAGAACAACGGGGGTGCGGGGCAAAAGGGAGCAACGTTTACTTTCACGCTTCCGCTGGCAGCCTAAGATGGAGCTATGAAATTGCACTATTTTGTGTTAATATCACTGCGATAAATATCGCCATCCGATAAGCATAATAAGTTTCGGACAAGACCGGTTTTGAAATGGCAGACTCGATGTTCATGTTCTACGTCACTGCAGGAATGTTCGTGTTCCTAGTTGCAATACTGTTCGGTTCGCGGGCAAAGAGGTACAGCGCGGGGTATACACCATCTGAGGGTCACACTGCCACTGCTCATGAGTGACCCATACGCTGCAAGCTAGTTACCTAGCTAGTCTTTCTTGCTCTTGCCAAACAGTTCCGCAATTAGGTCGCCACCTTTTTCCTCTTTTTGCCTGACTGCATAGCACCTCTCATAGTACCTGCAGTTTTGGCAGAGCTCCGATGGCTCCACTATCGGGACCTTGTTGTCCTTTAGCAAGGTGCTGAGCACCCGGGCCCTCCGGACAATTTCCTCAAACATCCTGTTATTCTTGGTCAATGAAAACTCTGCGGACTTTCCCTCGCCATTGAGGTAAATGATAAAGCCTTCATCCTTTTTGAACGCAAAGAGACAAGCGTTAAGGTAGAGCATGTCCCGGGGATTCGGAACTTCCGGCAGCTCTGAAACCACCTCAAAGCGCACCACAAATTCATCGGCAATTATCATGTCTGCGTTGGTTTCAATCGTCAAAGTGCTGTCTATCTTGTATTCCGATCGCAGGTTTCCTACGGCGCGCCTGAAGCCATTATTCAAAAGACTTAGGATCCTGATCTCCCCGCTGGTCCTGAGTGGATCGCGGCGGTCATAGTAGGCGAGGCGGGTGCATGTCGATGCCTCTGCTGCGTGGATTCTGTCGCTATTTGTCTTGTCAATCCTGAGGCTCAAGTCGTCGTTGACTTTGTCAAATGATTTTTCGATGGTCTCGCGCAGGTCGCGTGCTCCTAGCATCTTGTTGTGGAATAGTACTTGCCAGAGTAGTATATATCTTGAATCCGCCTAAAAGCCGGATGCGATCGGGTCCTCAGGCTTTAGCATTTCGCGCAAAAGAGTCGTTGCGTATGATCCCTTTGGCAGCTGGAATGAAACTGCGAGCCGGTGCTGACTCTTGTTATTGTTATTGTTATCGTTATCGTTATTGCTAATTTGGTGGCTGAAGCAGGTGCACCACAATGGTGCCTGCCGGAAACCGCCCTGCTGTGAAAGCTCCTGCATCTCCTTGATGTAAAAATCCCGTGGCGCGACTCCCTCTTCCTCTAGTATCGCCCGGGTTATCCGGTCAAATCTCGCCCCGCTGCCGGCCTGGAATGTAAAGCCGGCCATACGGATTGCCGGCACGGTCAGCCTGCCCCTCTCTACATTTTCGAATTTTATTATCCTGCCAAAAGTGGTTGGGTCTTCCATCTCAAAGCAGAGATCGCCGGGCTCCGCTGCCAAAAGATCCTGGCCCTCCGCTACTGCCCTGCTCAAGCATTTGTTGAAGATAAATGCCTGGTAGGCCTGGACGTACAGCCGCCTTATCGTTATTGGTATCGCACGCAGCGCAGAGATCGAGTCCTTTCCGCCGGCAATTGCTGACATCACCTTGCGCTCAATGTCCATGCCACTTGGGAGTCTTCCGGCGAGCCGTGCATAGTTTGCAGGATCCGAACTCTTATCCCTCAATTCCCTGCTCTGCGCACTATCGTATTCCGTGGTATATGACAACAATAGTTCGACTGCCTTGTCAAAATCCCGCCGGATGATTTCTCTGCC
>DATEIL010000010.1:0-10029 GCA_035279085.1 Nitrososphaera sp. | reverse complement strand
CCGGCAGTCCCAGTTGCAACAGAGTTCGCAATTATGGACTGCAGTCCCCATAGCTCAACAAAGCCCTTTGCCATGCTCTGGTCAAAGGAAGATCCGGCGGCATAGGTAGCCAGGTCGTTTTTGTAAAGGGAGAACCTTGATTTCCTCCCAACAACTCGGAGCGATCCCTTTTGCATCTTTATCCTAACTTTTCCGCTAACGCGGACTTGAGTGGCATCTATAAATCTATCCAGATCGGTCCGCAGCGGATCCTGCCACAGACCCGAATATGCAAGCCAGCTCCATTCCTCGTCCACCATGCGCTTGAATGCAAGCTCATGTTTGGTGAGGACCATCTTCTCGAGATCTCTGTGAGCCTCAATGATGGCCACCGCCGCCGGGGCCTCGTAAACTTCCCTAGACTTTATGCCGACGACTCTGTCCTCGATATGATCCACAATTCCCACTCCGTGCTCCCCTGCCACATCATTCACATGTTGTATCAGGTCAACGATCGGCATGCGTTTTCCGTCGACAGAGACCGGCGTTCCATTGTCAAATTCCAGCTCGAGGTACCCTGCCTTGTCGTTATTGAAATTGATAAATTGAAATGCGTCTGCCGGAGGCTCGAAATCCGAGTCTTCAATATTGCCACCCTCAACGGCGCGTCCCCAGAGGTTAAGGTCAATGCTATACTTTTTGGCCTCGGCGCTGACTGGAATGTTTTGTTCTCTGGCAAATTTTATCTCTACATCACGCGTGAGGTTCATGTCCCTAACTGGCGCAATTATCTTTAGATCTGGGTTGAGAGCACGCATCGTCACATCAAACCGGATCTGGTCATTTCCCTTGCCTGTACAGCCATGAGCGATCGCAGCCGCGCCCTCTTTTTCTGCAATGCTGACTGCCTTTGCAGCAATGAGAGGCCGGGCAAGAGCAGTGGCGAGTGGATATTTCCCCTGGTACAGACCATTTGCCTTAATGCTGGGCACGACAAAGTCGCGGGCAAACTCTTCCTTGGCGTCGACATAGACATGCTTTATTGCACCTATCGATTTTGCTTTTGATTCTATAGCCTTGAAATCGTCGTCTTGACCACAATCTACTGTGACAGTGATAACGTCGAGCTTGTGCAGGGTCTGCAAATAGCGGATGCACACCGATGTGTCCAAGCCCCCCGAGTAGGCCAAGACAACTTTGCCGTTACTGCCAGCCATTAACTAATTACATTCGACGCACTCACAAACACTACATTTATATTTTTTGGTCAGGAATGACCTAAAATAGGTTGAATATGACCAATGCTGGTCAGTAACGAAAAATCAATTACAAACGCAGTAAAGGAGGTCGTAAACAACGACCTGTCTTTTCAGGACTCACTCCAACGCGACTATTGCAACATCAGTGGTCTGGCAAGGATAATCAAGCCTCAGATTGATCAGATTATGGGCAAGAATACAAGCACAGAGAGTATCGTTACAGCGCTCAAGCGGTCTCGACGCGATTACAATGTACCTGAGAGGCCCATTGCTCTCATCCTCGCAGGCAGCACTGTTAGCGTCAAGACTGATGTAGCAAAAGTTTCTGCCGCAAAGACCCGGAAGACAGTTGAAAAGGTCGCAAAATCCCTAACTCAAAACGCAGACAACTATATCAGCGTAGCAGAGAGCATGATGTCAATTACGCTTGTCTTCGACGCTGTACTCCTTGATGACGTAAAAGCAATGTTTGCACATGATGACATTTTGGAAATCGAAGATGACTTGGCTGCGATAATCGTACACAGTCCGGAGGATATCATCAAGACCCCCGGGTGTGCAATAGCGTTCTACAATCAGTTGGCTCGCAGGCACATAAACATAGAGGATACAGTCAGCTGTTATACCGACACAATAATGCTGGTAAGGATGGACCAAGTGGGCAAGGCGTTTAACGCCCTTACGGAACTCATATCAAGCTCTCGCAAGCTGCCGAAGCGGAAGCAGCACAAGTAGCAGAACTCGCTACTCCGATCAAGCTGTCAGAGATAGTAATCATTGTCATGCATCAAGTCTTGATCATGTAACCATGACTGCACAAAGGCCGGCGGGCGTTCTATTATCCATCCTTGAATATTGAATGTCGATGACCCTGTGGCGATAATTTTAATATCCAACGAAACAAAAAATCTTGAAAGTGGTTTTCGAAAACCTCCCCACAGGCTACGAGCTGCGCTCCTTGGTCGCCATCGGCATCGCCTTGGCCGCAGGGTTTGCAATCGGCATTGAAAGAGAGTCGCGTGGGAAACCTGCGGGAATAAGCACCCACTGCCTTGTGATCGGTGGGGCCGCGATTTTCACCTTCCTGTCTTCGCTCGTGGATCCTAATTCTTCATCGCGAATTGCTGCACAGATAATCTCTGGAATAGGCTTTCTGGGCGCGGGGATAATATTGAAGAGCGAAGTAGACAAGAAAATCACAAACCTGACAACCGCCGCAGCCATCTGGTTTGCGGCATCTATCGGCATGGCAATAGGATATCAATACTATTTTCTGGCAGCCGTAGCGACTGCATTTGCCGTAGGTGTCCCAAGGATCCCTCATTTCTCGAAATTGATAAAAAGGGGAGATGAAGAATAAGTAAGTCGTGATGTGACCTTTGACCTTTGGTCACGTCGTGCAACTCAAGTATTGCAGTTGTTGAAGGCGAAACTGCTGTCCAATCAGCCGGAACGATCTGCCTGTATCGGAATCCAAAATTTTCGATTGTACTGTATACCGCGACTGTATTCACTAATTCATAAATATGAATAACCGACACGTGTTTTAATGAATACAGCTGGCTCTGGTTTTAGATTAGCAGCATCGGCCATATTGTTGGCTTCCCTGCTTACCGTTTCTCTGACGCTGACCAACATTGCACAATCTGCCATGGCTCAGACCAATATGACATCATTGTCGTCGTCGTCAACAACGCCATTATCCTTCAATCAAACAGGCGCGCAAAACGCATCCGCAACTGCAGCAGTAGATGATTCTGGGCTTCCTATACAGCAGGGCTTTAAGGCAAGCGTGCTTGCCACCAACTTTAGCGCACCTCACAACATATTGTATGGTCCTGATGGCGCGCTTTGGATTACCGAGCGAGTAGGACAAAAGATCACTCGTATTGATCCAAACACTGGCGAAAACTTGAGCAGTATGCCTGTGCCTGATGTATACCAGACTGGAGGCCAGGATGGTGTCATGGGAATGGCATTTGATCCGGATTTTAACAGTACGAGCTACATATATGTAGCATATACATACGATGGAAAACCTTCCACATCAAATAACAGTACCGCTACCGCCGGCGATAACACATCACTTGGCAATCCCGAAAATAACAACACAAATGCGGCAGATGACCAATGGCGCAGGACAAAGATAACCCGATTTACATACGATCCAGACGGGCAGTCCCTTGGTCAGCCTGTCGATCTTATCAGCGGGCTGTCTGGCAGCGGCGACCACAATTCAGGCAGAATGGTCTTTGGTCCTGACGGGATGCTTTACTACACGATAGGCGATCAGGGAAACAACCAATTTGACAATTATTGCAAGCCAATTCGTGCACAATGGCTGCCTACCGATGCGGAGGTTCAGGCTGAGAACTGGACCACTTATGAAGGCAAGGTGCTCAGAATGAACCCTGACGGATCTATACCTGAAGACAACCCTGTGATAAACGGCGTTAAAAGCCACATCTTTACTTACGGTCACAGAAATGCCCAAGGAATTTCTGTTGGCCCCGGAGGCGTCCTGTATAGCGTGGAGCACGGCGACAAATCCGATGACGAATTTAACCGCCTTGAGGCAGGTGGCAACTATGGATGGCCCAATGTCGCTGGCTTCAACGATGGCAAGGCCTATCAATACGCCAACTGGTCCAGCGCAGAAAATTGCCCGGAGCTGACGTTCAGCAACATGCCGCCATTCCCTCCATCGGTGTCTGTCATGAACGAAAGCGAGTTTGTTGCTCCTGACTTTATGGCTCCCATTCAGACATTCTATACTGTAGAAGACGACTATAACTTCACGAGTCCACCGGACTGCGGCTATGTCTGCTGGCCTACAGTTGCGCCATCAAGCCTGCGGCTCTACTCGTCAGATGCAATTCCTGACTGGAACGGCACATTTCTCATGACCACGCTAAAAGGCGGAGGGATATTCCACCTTACGCTAAACGACAATGGCACTGCTCTCTCGTCGGATCCCGCGGAAATGTTCCGTTCAGAGAACCGCTACAGGGACCTTACATTTGGACCTGACGGCAAGACGATCTATGTGATCACGGACTCTTCCGGTCCCGTGCAGGCCATCGAAGGCGGGCCAATTGCGACCGTAAAGAACCCCGGCTCGCTCCTTGTCTTCACATACGAAGGCACCCACCGCACCTCGGATCCATCGACTCCCTAAGCTCAAGCGGTAGTGTCGGCGGCTGCGGCCCGCGGTGGCCGGCCAGGCTAGCCTGCTGTCTGGCAGCGGTCGCCGGCCAAAACCGGCCATTTCTCTTACCATGGCCTGATAAGTTGAGAAGTTATGGAGAGTACTGAAAAACAGAGAGGGAGAGAGGCAGTGTTTAATAGCCCCGTGTAGTGGGTAATCTTGCACCAACAGATGGCACCTTTTTTCCAGACTGACAGCATTAACACGTACTATGAGGATCATGGGAACATCGAGTCGTATCCAATCGTGCTTGTCCATCCAATTGGGGGAAACATCTTGATCTGGCAGCACGAGATAGAACTTCTTGTGAAAAGCGGGTTTAGGGTCATCGCGTATGAGCTACGAGGGCACAACAGGACGGATATGGGGAGGGTAAAGGCATATGCCATGCGCGACCTGGTCGATGACCTTACTCGGCTCCTAGAATATCTGCAAATAAAAAAATGCACGCTTATAGGTCATTCGATCGGAGGGGCTATTTCATCGCAGTTTGCCGCAAAGTATCCCGAATGCGTGGATGCGATAATCATGATCAACTCGTCGCCAAAGAAGTTCTTGGACAAGGATCTTGAAAAGCACTTCCGAACACGCCAAATAGCAATCACCCAGGGAATGGAAGCGCTAGTTGAGCACAAAATGGGCAGCCCTGAACTTAGAGACTTGTTCCAGCACAAAAAGTATTCTGATTTCTTTAGGCAGGTCTTCACAAAGACCTCTGTGGATGGATTCGTTGCGGCGACTATTGCTCTGTATACTATCCCTGAAGACGGGCTTGAGAGATTGAAGGCCTCTGGCTGTAAAGTCTTTGCAATAGTGGGAAGCGAGGACGATGTATTTATGCGACTGCTGAAGGAGACCAAAGAGGCCATGCCGGAAATGAATCTGACGGTCTTGCAGGGTTGCGACCACTGGGTGGTAATCGAAAAGCCCGACGAGATGTATGATGTACTCATGGAGTATCTCGACAAGATAAAATCAAACCCTGTAAAGACAACAACATCATCGCCAAAACCCTGATCTACTGCCATCCCATGGATTTTCTTGCATTTTTCTTGCATGCAGGGAAGATGCGGCCGCAGCCTCCGGCAGAATTTGGCATGACCAAATATAGCAATTAAATGTCCGCAGCAATACAGGTCACCCATGGCAGAGATAGCGGCGAGCCAAGTCATTCAAGATCTTGCAATTATCATGATCGTCGCCTCGGTCATGGCACTGATTTCTTATCGGCTCAAGCAGCCCATGGTTATCGGCTACATTGCGGCCGGCATGATTATTGGGCCGTACACCCCGCCATTTAGCTTTATACTTCATCCAGAGATCCTGAACCTGCTTGCGGAAGTCGGAATAGTCCTACTGCTTTTCGTGGTGGGCTTGGAATATCCGATAGCAAAACTGCGCTCGGTTGGAAAGAAGGCCCTCGTGATTGCGCATGCGGAGGCCTTTGGCACTTTTGGTCTGGGATACGCTGTGGGTCAACTAATGGGAATGAGCTTGTTTGATAGTTTGTTTATCGCACTGTCGATATCAGTTACAAGCACTGTAGTTCTCTCGAGAGTTCTCGACGAACTGGGAGTTGCAAAGAGCGAGGTGTCCTCTCTTATCTTGGGAGTCACAGTCATCGAAGATATTATCATAGTATCTACGCTTGCAGTCTTGCAGTCGGTCGCTTCGACTGGCAACCTGACAATACAGGAAATCGGAGTTTCGGTCGGCCTCGTGCTTGCATTCATTGGCGGTGCGCTGTTCATCGGTTCCAAGACCGTTCCAAAATTCGTCGATATCGTCAGTAACACAAACCATTTTGACGTGCTGCTTGTCGCAATCCTGGGAGTGGCCTTTGGACTATCGTTTATCGCCAACCAGCTCGGAATTTCAGTCGCAGCCGGAGCGTTTTTTGCCGGCGTGCTTGTCGCAGAGTCAAAGAGCCATGCCGCCGCCAGATTGCTCACATCCCCTCTTAAGGACATGTTTGCCGCGATATTTTTCGTGTCTGTTGGAGCGCTTATGGATGTTGCCCAGCTGCCATTGTTCATTGTTCCTGCACTGATCTTTGTTGCGACTTCTTTTGGAGCAAAATTTGTGACGGTTTACACGTCGGCAAAGTCACAAGGGCTCAGCAAAAGGGTTGCCTTCCAGACTGCCTTTGGATCGTCTGCTTCGGGGGGAGAGCTCGCTCTTGTCACTGCGAAGGGAGGCGCAGACGTAGGCGCCACCAGCGCTTTTGTCCTTCCGATGGTCGGCACCATGACCATAATAACGTCATTTCTGTCTCCCTATGTTGTCAAGCTTGGCTGGAAAATAGGGGAACGGTACAAGGAGGAAGCCGAAAGTGAGCCTGAAACGGATGGCGACAAGAGCTAACCAATATTCATTCCATGAAAAATGCGAGCATGACTACAAAATCTCTAGGAACCATGAAGATGATGATTCCATCGACGTGAATTTCTCCATGCCATGTTTGGGTTCCTGACAGGCAGGTCCATGCCATCGCACCGCAGTTGCTGTTATTATTTTTATTGTTGTTGTTATGAAGTTAACTTGGCAGCGTGTTGATGATGCCTGCAATTGCAATGGATCAAAGAAGAAGAAAGCAATAGATCTGGCACGCTACTGCTACGTGAATTTCCTGTTCTTGCAAAAGTAATGTTGGTGATGCTGCTGATGGGCTAGACTTTTCTTCTGTGCACGGCAGCCACGAGCACTACTGCAGCCGCGGCGGCAATTCCCCCAAATGCAAGGTAGGAGTTATACGGAAGCATGATGGCAGAGCCGACAAAGAGCGCGGAAGTAAGGACGACTGCAGACAGCATGCCGTGTCCGCTTCTCTCGTGCCTCGCATACGGCCCTGCCGTCTCCAGATAGCTCTTTAGCAGGGGAGCGACGCTCACAGATGCCTGGATCCCCTTTACAAACCTCTTGGCTGAGACCTTTACCTCTTCGATATACGCATCCCTAAGCAGCCCCTCTTCTTCGAGAAGGTTGCCAAGCACTTTTACAAACTGGAATTTTACCTTGTGGTGCTTGTAGATGCCTTCGAGTATCGAAGTCATCCGCATGTAGAGTGCCAGATTCTTTGGAAGGCGGAACGGGAACTTGCTCATGGTCTTGTTGGCGAGATCCATGAGCGCCTTTACCTCCATCTTGTCAACCTCCTTCCCATACATTGTCTGTATGCTCAAAGCGATCCCCTTTTCCACAATGTACCGGTTAACCGTGGGTTCGAGCGTGCCAAGTTCAATCAAGACATCCACCGTCCTTTCCGGGTCTTTGTCCAGCAGGCCCAGATAGAGGCGAATCAGCCTAATGCGGGTGTCGCTGTCAAGCCTCCCGACCATTCCAAAATCGTAAAGTATCAGCCGGCCATCATCTGACACCGAAATGTTGCCAGGATGCGGATCGGCATGGAACATGCTGTGACGGAGGAGCATCTTGAAGAAAAGCCTGTGCACTCTGACCACGAGGGCTTCCCGATCTATTCCCTTTGCTTCAAGGGCGGCAATGTCTGTTATTTTTGTCCCCGGCAGGTACTCCATTGTAAGGACGTGCCTTGATGTCCTCTCTGAAAAAACCTTCGGGATAATCACAGAGGAGTCATTGCTCAGGTTCTGCCGTATCGTCATGAGGTTCTGGGCCTCTATCCTGTAGTCCATTTCCTCGTGGACGGTCTCGATAAATTGGGCCAGCATGCCCTCGGCCGAGAACCTCAGGTTCGGATCGATAAACCGAGTGGCAAGGGGGAGCATCTTTTTTAGCACGTAGATGTCGTTTTCAATAACGCGCTCGATGTTGGGCCTGCTAACCTTGACAATCACCTTCTGACCTGCATAGTGTGCAAGGTATACCTGTCCCAGGCTTGCCCCGGAAAGGGCGGTGGCGTCAAATCGTTCAAATGCCTGCGCAAGAGGACCTAATTCCGCTTCCATTATCTGCCTGACCTCTGCAAAGGGCGCAGGAGGTACGTCGTCCTGAAGTCTCGCCAGCACTTCAAGATAAGGCTGTGGCAGAATATCTACGCGGGTCGATAGCCACTGGCCGAGCTTGATGTATGACGGGCCCAGATCAATGAAGGTTTGAAGCGCCTTTTCTGCATGCCTGCGATACTTTGCCTCGTCGACGTTTCTGCCTTCATGTTTGACCCACTCGCGCCTATCGCGTCGGAAGTTCAGGATGATGGGCAATAGCCGGAATACAACCCGAGCCAGATGCAGCTTTGAAGGCTTTGGAAAAACACGCGAGTTGTGAAAATCATCATTTGGATCAAAGCTGTCCCGCTGTTCAATCTGCGCAGGGCTTTCCAAGACCTATTTTCCTCTTTTCTTTTTCACCGAGCTGGCTGCGGCGTGAACGATCTTTCCCGCAGCCGATCCTGCGATGTATCCTGCCACGGCTGCTTCAATCGCCGCGTCACGGCGGGTTTTGCCATCGCGCTTGCGTTTTTGGTATACGGCAGTGCCGACGCATTTTGCAACATATGCTGCGGCAGCCACGCCAGCAATATACTCGGGTGCATCAATGACGAGGTGTCCAAAGGGATTTTTCAGCGGATCCACTCTGTCCATGTGGACTGCGTAATGCGTATCGTATTCTCTGACGTGGAGGTTGCCGTACCTATATTGTTTCATGGCGCCCTTTTTTCCACCAAGCAGGGTCTCTTTCAACCCGACGACCGGCCTGACGGGCTTTGGCACAATGATGCTGCCGTCGTCGGCATCAATGAATTCCACGACAGCTAAAAAGCGCCAGAGCGCATATAAAACTACCTTAACAGTTTAATCAGGCTCCTCGCGGTTCTAATTCAAATGGGGAAGATCCGGCTTATCGGAACAAGGAGGCTATTTTCCGGTCAGGTGTCGCTTCGAAGGGACAGATTTTCGCTCAATGGCAGGATCATTGAAAAGGACATCGTAGAACATCTGCCCTCAGTAGGAATCGTGCCGGTGCTCGACAATGGGAAAGTACTGCTTGTAACGCAGTATAGGAGGGCTGCGGGCAGGACACTCCTGGAGATCCCTGCGGGCAAGATGGAAGAAGGCGAGACAGCAGCACGGGCTGCCGCAAGGGAGATGGAAGAAGAGATAGGCTATAGCGGCACCCTCAGACCATTGATGAAGTGGTACCTTGCTCCCGGTTACGACACTGAGTTCATGAAGGTCTTTGTGGCCACGGACTTGAAGAAGATGAGGCGAGGCAAACTAGACGATGATGAGGACATTGTCGTAAAGACAATGGGCCTTGAGCAATCGATCAGAAAGTGCTTTAGGGGTGAAATCCAAGATTGCAAGACAGTAGCTGCGCTTCTGGCGTACCGAGAAACGCTGGACTAGTCCGTAGAAAGTGCTATGACTGACTCTGGCTTCTTTGCCGGAAGAGAGTCAGACGCCTGGGCCGCAGCTGCCCGCTTTGCAGCATCGATAATGATTTTGGCGACATAGAATTCAATTCCGAGCATGGCAGCAATCTCTGAAGGACTCATGCGCAAAAGAGAATCGACAGATGTAAATCCCGCACTTATCAGAACATCCTTTATTCCGATAGCTAACTCTAGCATCTGAATGCCTGGATTCATCCAAATCCCCGTCG
>DATEIL010000009.1:0-5666 GCA_035279085.1 Nitrososphaera sp. | reverse complement strand
CGGCGTGGTTCCTTGCCTCCATTCAACCATGTTGATCCTCCACAGCGGGCTGTACTGCGAGTCGCCCGGCTTTGAGTCAGCAACGCTTGGCTGGAAGCCCAACGGGCCGGATCCTTCAATCCCGTTTGAAAACGCGTAGATGTTTGCGAGGGCGCTTTGAGGAGTTCGGGTAAGGGAGGGCGCATATGCTACCCTAAATCCTGTGAACTCTGTCAGGTGGTCTGCAAGGTCTTTGTCGGATGCTTCAGTCGAAATATAGAAGACCTCGGCTCCATCGACAAAGCCTTTCGTCAGAGGAATGGTCACAGGGAGGCTGGTCTCTGTAAGCTTGGGCACTTCTGTCGCCATCATCATCATTTGGTCCATTTCCATTTTTGCTGCACTGCGGGACATGGCAAGCGTGCCGTAGATTGGATTGCTCCCGAAATGCCCGTCTACCTTGTCAGGCCCAATCCACAGGGCGATGACTGCGTCGTTTATCAGGTTTATCCTTATCGGAACATCGGCAACAGTTCCCGAGGGCATGCCCATGTTGGCAGTTCCCATTAACGAGTGCATGGTCCCATTTACATCGTGTCCTGTGACTTTGATTCCATATATGGCATGGCTGTGCGGCGCCGATCCGTCGGGCTTGACCATCATGATTCTGGCGGTAAAGCCGTATTGAGGCGAAGTTGCGTCCTCATCCTCTTGGGATATCCTGAGGACCCATATGCCGGATTGGATCCATTCCGGCTGTCCAGCCTTGTCTAGTTGCACGTTTGAAATCTGGCCCCGGAATGAACTGTAATTCTTTTTTGCGACCATCGACATAATGCCGTCATTGTTGTTCCCCATTGTTGACGAACCGTCCATCGTCATGCTGTCTGAGGCTGCTGTTGTTGTTCCTCCACCCGCATCTGCAGGTTGTCCTGCATATGTTGCGAGAAACAGCGCAGGCACGACAAGCAGCATTGCAGCAATAGCTGCAGTACTTCCTGAACGAATCAGGGATTTGTTCTTGCTAGTCATCAGGGCGTGCTATTGCATTTGCTATAAAATGCATTTTTCCAGATAATGTCCAAATCTCTTCCATATTCGGACGGCTTCAACCAAGGATCATTGACGCCTCAAAAACTTATGAGCTTGTAAATGTCAGCAAGGGCGTTCATGAAGAAAAATAGCTATTGGGGCTGCGCGACAAATCGCATGCCTCCTCGAAGCTGGATGCCCTCATCGTCGTCGATCTCCACCTTCCTGCCTTGCCCGTCAAGCAGAAATATTTCATTTGCCAGAGTATCCAGGTTTGCCAGCTCAAGTAGCTGGTCCTTGCCAACGATCTTTTTCAGCGACTGATATTCCTTTTCATTTATGAAAATGGTGAAATCATCGGTATTTTGGCTGTCGCCTGGCGACATTGCAGCTTATGTAGGTAAGCATTGGATATTAGTAATGCCTGCAAATTGCATGGAACAATTGCTGCCCATAACCAAGTTAGAATCCATTCTTTTACGTTGTATCAGCGTCGCTATTCTTTACATTAAAGACCTTGATGACAGCCTAAGTACGATAGTCCAAGTGCCGAAATATTGATGCAAATGTATTTGATTTCAGCGGTTATCGTCTTTCACTTTTGTTGCTTTGCTGAATAACTGCGATAACCTATCAATCATTAACCATGCTCATAGTTGTATGTTCTAAGCAGACCACGATGACCTCCAAAAGTGGGCTCAGCACACATAATGATACAGTGAATCTCACAGATATTCGACAAACTATGCATATGATATGTAATTCCTTGGAAATACTTTTGTTTATAATCGCATCATATTGCACTTACTGAGAAACCGGCGATGAGGATTAGCCTTAGAACAAGGATTATAGTCATTTCCTTGATTGTAGCGTGGTCCTGTGGGCTAGTCTTTGTTGTCGCAAGTCCAACTACCAATGGAGCTTTGGCATCTTTCTTCTGGGTTTTCGTATTGTTTCCATTGATCTTTTCCGCGCTTCTCTATTATTGGATACGGAAGTGGTTCAGGCGGCGCAGGGAAAGCCGCAATAGTTCCGCAACCTGGTATGACACAAGTCCCTCTGCTAACCGCGGCAACTATCCTGCACCGCATCCTGCCACCATAAGCGCGCCGAAAAGTCACATAGTGCCTCAAACGACTTTGAATGGAGAGATAGTAAAGAGCGGAGGTGAGAGGATTATTGCTGACTATCTTCGTGCACACGGTATTAGGTACGAGTATGAAAAACCTGCATTTGACGCAACTGGAAGAAGGATAAGCCGTCCAGATTTTTTCCTATCAGATTATGACGTGTATGTCGAATACTGGGGCATGGTAAACTCTAACGAAAAGCACGAGCGGCAGGAATATATCAAGTCCATGGAGTGGAAAATCAGGCGCTATCACGAGAACGGAAAGAGATTCATTTCAATATACCCAGAGGACTTGGGCAACCTTGACGTTTCCCTGAAGGAGAAGTTGCACCGAACATCTCAAGCATGAACTGATTGTCCTTCTGTAAGGGATGGAATATGAAGGCCAAGCCATGTATCAGGCGGCGCATTTTAGAAAATGTGGTCCCACGATTCTGGCTTCCATTTAAGTTTGATAGATGCAGCTATTCAATTCTGCCGCATGAAACCTTGTGCCGCAATCATGGATAAAACGAAAGAGAATGGCGTATGTGAATATCCTAGTTGAATGTTCACATCCCTCGTTTATGTGGCATTTTTTAATAACTTTTGATATTTAGCTCGCATATCTAAGAATTGTCATATTATGATTTCTTGAATTTAAATTGATTCTCTATTGATTCCAAAGTTGGAGTGTATTCCCAAGCCTCTTGGCTTCCTAGTCTAGCCATATATTTCTGTAAGAACAGATGTCATAGATTTTTACTCTGAGGGCAGGTGCGACGGAAAGCAAACTCCTTGCTTTATGAGTTGAATCATCCTATTCTCATAATATTTTGAGTCATTGTTGCTGCTGCCGTAATCCACATCATTTCTGACGAGCTCGGCAGTCATCCCGCTTCCCGGAAATGACTCGGTGGAACAATGAAGCCATAGTGGGACAACAACCGCCCCCGGCGACTCTCGACCGTCCGCGTCGCCTGATTGGCTTAGCTGGACTAGAAGCCGCATTGTATTTGTGATCTTCGCTTTATGGCTATCTTGAAGACCAGAGGCAACTGCCGCATTGTCAATAGGAACATTATCTTCATTGATAATTCTGCCAGTGGTGCTATTATAGTATGCAGTCCATTCTACCTCCTTGTAGACCTCAACCATGTGAAGGACAGCATTCTTACCATCGGAACCTCCTTCTTCCTGCTGAATGATAATGGAAGCGTCGGGATACTCGTCGAAGAACGCCGTCACTACGGGCGATTGCTTGATTGCATCAGTTATCTGGGGATAATTAGTGCTTGCAATATCATTTCCAAAGTTCAATGTAGGCAGGAAAATAATGAAAATCGCAACAAAAGGTATGCTTACTGCCAGACCAGCCATAATAGGGGAGGAACCTATCCCAGCCACTGTAATTTCTATGCTTTTGCCCTTTATGAGATTTTAGCATCACAAGGTAGTAAAACCTACCAATCCTACCACATGGCATGATGTGTATTGGTTCTTTGCTTTTTCCATGAATTAAGGACGTTCTATACAATCAGTTGTTTCAATCAGTTCAATGCTTGCCAACACCATTAGATACGCTCTAAGTCGCCTGTTACTGCATACAAGCAATATCCTGCGAATATCGGTTGAATCGAATAGTTCTTCGTCTTCACGCGCTTGCTTTGGCAGTCTTACTTTTCTGCGAAATTTCAATGGATTGTTGTCAATGTCGAAGTATCGAAAATACGCCCGTATGTCATACACGTAGAGCGCTATGCTGGCTGGAGCCACGAGACGTGTTTGTTGAAAAGCCAGTATTTAGGAGATAAAAACGTCGAGGAGCAAGTATGCATCTATGCTTCCGTTCTGAAGTGGCACCAATATGCTTTCCATATTGTATTCAAAGTAAGCAGGGCTAGATGCAAGATATCGGCTTAGGTGTTTCAGGGACATCTCATAGGCGTATTTCGGGGCTTGGCTGTTACATGCGATGCTTTCAAGAAACGTACTCGCCTTTGGAAAGTCGACCTCCCTTGAGATTGACAACTTTTTTGGTGCCTCGTATGTTCGTTGTCTGATCTGAGGTAAATTCTCACAAGAGGGGTAAACAGGTTTTGCGTCTGGTTTCCCCTTGGATGATTTCTTATCTGTGCCCTTTTGGGCGAGCTAAGAACGCTTATAAAAAAGGAGATTTCCTATACGTAGGAAGAACTTAGTTGGCAAACACCTCCTTCCGGGTGCAGGCACATAAATTTAGCCAGGACAACATACAGACGACGCTTGTCTGCAGCAAATGCGACGAAGTCTTTTCAAAGGAATTCCCGCTGGATCTCGAAGGCCAGACAATAGAGTTCAAGTGCCCAGTTTGCGGCGCGCCCGGCGAAGCCGACCTTCCCTACAAGAGCGCAGAGGAGCGAGAAGAGCTCGAAGAGGACTTTGAAGAGGTCGAAGAGGAGGAAGGCGGCGAAGAGTTTGAAGAAGAGTACTAGGTATCTCCGCTACTGCTGATACTACTTTTACTTTTTCGGTCCAAATTTGCCCATCTGCGCCAGCAATGCAGCAAGCTGGATTTCAGGGTGTGCGCCTGATGCCAGGCGATAGTCATATTCTGCCAAAAGCTCTGCAAGCTCCTCCTGTCTGTCCACTTTCATATCATACATCTCTTGACTTGCGTATTTCATAAAGTCAGTCTCGGACATGCCGTAGACTTGGGTGAGTTCGAGCAGTTTTGACCGTGCATCTGTGAACTTGCCGGCTATGGCAAGTCGCAGGACATCGCCTACTCGGGATCTCCCAGAGAGCCCCACGGCTGCACTCACATTGCTTGCAGATACTGATCCCATGCCCGCAGCAGCCTGCATGATGTTAATTGAATGGCGCAGGTCTCCGCCCGTGGCGTCAAATATCTGCGAAATCGCCTTTTCGTCGTATTTCACCTTCTCCTTTTCACAGATCATTTTCAGGTGCTCAACCACTTCTTCTTTTGGAAGCCTTGTGAATCTAAAGACGACACACCTGCTCTGTATCGGCTCGATAATCTGCGAAAGATAGTTGCATATTATAATGAACCGAGTTGTGCTTGCGCTGTCCTCGATTATCCGGCGCAGAGCTGTCTGTGCCTCGGAAGTCATCTCGTCAGCTTCGTCCAGGATGATGACTTTGGGCTTGCCAAATTCTTTGTCGCTTGCAAGCTTGATTGAGGCAGCAAACTCTTTTACTCGCTCACGAACCATCTTGATTCCACGCTCGTCGCTGGCATTAAGTGACAGCGTATTTTTCCTCCATTCCTCACCCAAAAGTTCGCGTGCAATGCACAGGGCAGACGTGGTCTTGCCCACGCCGGCAGGGCCTGCGAACAGCATGTGTGGCAGGTCGGGGCTCTTTATCAGGTTGCTGATGCCCCGGATAATCTCCTTTTGATCCACGACCTCGTCGAGCTTTTGTGGCCTGTACTTGTCTGACCACATGAGGCTTGAGAGCTCGGTCTTTTTGGCTGCTGAAGACAATATAATATGCGCTGTCTTGGTTCTCCAGCACGAGGTATTAAATCATTAACGTT
>DATEIL010000008.1:0-2772 GCA_035279085.1 Nitrososphaera sp. | reverse complement strand
CACTGGGCGCATTAAAGTCTGGAAACATTGAGAAAATGGGCGCCCTTATGAATGCCAACCATGAGCTGCTGCGCCAAATAGGCGTATCGCACCGGAAAACTGAGGAGCTGCTTGACATCTGCCTCGGGGCCGGCGCAAAAGGCGCCAAAATGACCGGCGCCGGAGGCGGCGGAGCGGTAATAGCCCTTGCAGAGTCTGTAAAGGACAGCAAAAAAATTGCAAGCTTTGTACGGGATGCAGGCTATGAATCAATGGAAGTGGAAATTGACTGCGATGGATTGCTTCTGCAGATGCAATCAAATAGTTCAGGGCAGTGACATCAAGCGTTTCGCAGAGGTGCTGTAAGGTGCACCGGTTTTACCAGGTCAGCAACATCCACCCAGCACCGCGCTATTTTGTCCATCGAATAGGTCATGTTAAGAACCGCTATCGTGGACTGCGGGCTGCTCAGCTCGCCCGATGTGGCAAGCTCTTTTGCGGAATTCACCAGCCTGATAAAATTCTCGTACATCTTTACGACGTTGTTTGATTCCGACCTGTTCTTGTTCACAAATGCCGCCACGGACTTTTCCTGCATTTTCTCGACAAGCGAGCTGGCCTCAATGATCTCGTCGGCAAAGTGCGTGCGTGCAAGTCCCTGGATGGAGGAGGCCAAGTCGACGATGGAGTCTCCTGCGCTTTCCAAATGATTTGCCGCAATCCTGTAGTCAAGGATGTCGATATTGCTGAGGTTCAGCTTGCCAGCAAGCTTTTGGTCCATCATTGCGCTCCTTATCAGCCGGACCAACAAGAAATACTGCCTGTCTACTTCGTCGTCTCTGCCACTGATGACCCTCCTGATGCTGTCCTCCTTTGACCTGATTGCTTCCAGAACGTCTCGATACATGCCTGCTACGATTGAACTCATGCGGCGCAGTATCTTCTCTGCGTCCAGCGTGTTTGCGTCGAGCAGAAACTGCGCCGTAATATTGAGGCCGTCTTCGTCGATGATTTCTAGGCCGACTAGCTTGCGCATTGCCTTTTTTATCCTGTCTGCGTCGTCAAATGAAATCTGAACGCCAGCCTTGATCCGGATCAAATCGTAACCAAGAAGGTATGCGCCATACACCTGGTTGACGAGGGTGTCCATGGCGGCCGGCGAGTACGGTATAGTCACTTCCTTGGTCTTGTCGTCTGCGTCCTCCTGCGACGGGAATATCGATATCGTATTGTCCCGGTTAACTTCAATCGGGACTGTGCTGCCCTTTCGCAAGTTGTTGCTCTTTATCCATTCGCTAGGGAGCGAAATGAGTATGCTGCTGCCTATCTGCTGGAGCCTTCGGGCATAGTGAGTCATAATTGTTTATACCCATTTAAACTAATTATACGTTGTTTTTATATTTTTTGTCTTTTATAATAAGTCATCCAATTGGTGGCGTCAACACTGATTACAGCGCCTGTCGCTGTGGCAAAGGCATTCAGTCCCGGCCACATCACGGGCTTTTTTGATATTCCATCACGGGCTCCTGAGACTCACTTTCTCCTTGCCGGCTCTCGTGGTGCAGGCTTTTCTATAGAGCGCGGGATTGCCACGTCCGTTGAGGTCTATGAAAGCGCTACGCCTGGGTTTCTGATAACGATAAACGGTGCCAAGGATTCAAACGCTGACGTTTCAAAGTGGGTGCTCGCAGAGTACGGCCGGCTGGCAGGAAAACCATATTTTGTCAAAGTCGATCACAATGTGGGGATTCCAATTGGGTTTGGCCTCGGATCCAGCGGCGCGGCGGCCCTGAGCCTCTCCTACGCGTTAAATGAGGCACTTGGAATTGGCATGAGCAGGACCCATGCAGCCCAGATTGCCCATCACGCAGAAATCGCTTGCAGAACCGGCCTTGGGACAGTCATTGCAGAGTACGCCGGCGGATTTGAAATGCGCACGCGAGTCGGGGCGCCTGGAATTGGCGAGGTGACTGCCATTGATCTTGAAGATGATTACACGGCAATAGTACTTTGTCTCTCTCCTATATCCACAAAGTCATTCCTCACAAACCGCATGGCAGAAATAAATGGGATTGGAGGCAGGATGCTGGGAAGACTTGCAGGCGCCAGAAGCGTCGAGGATTTCCTAAAGATGTCCCGGGAATTTGCCGAGACACTCGGTCTTACCAAGGGAATTTGCCGAGGCCCAATCGGCGCGCTTCAGGTAAGGGGGTTTGAAGCAAGCGTGGCGCTGTTCGGACACACAGTCTTTACACTCGTCCCCCCGAAAAAGTCAGAGGAGGCACTCGAAGCACTGGCCGGATTTGGCGGCACACTTTTTGCTTGCAACATGGATTCCAACGGTGCAAGAGTGCTATAGCCCGTGGCCTTTCATACGAAAATTCCAGAAAACCATCCCAGGGCAGAATCGCTTCGCACAAGAGAGCTTTTAGTTGAGGGATTCCGGCGGGGCATCGTGGCGGCAGAGGGGATGATAGCCCATGGGCGCGGCGAGGCATTTGATTACCTTGTGGGCGAGCAGACGAGCAAAACTGCAGATCTTGCAATACAGGCCGCGGCGGCCCTTCTTCTGTGCTCAAAGCGTCCAGTGATCTCTGTCAACGGAAATCTGGCGGCGCTTTGTCCTGGAGAAACAGTCCGGCTTGCCGAATCTACGGGAGCAGCTACAGAAGTAAACCTGTTTTACAGGACCGGCGAGCGGGAACGCGCCATCAAAGACGTGCTCGAAAAATATGGGGCAAGAAAAGTGCTGGGAGTAGGCGAGCGGGCATCGGCTTCCATCCCTGAGCTCCA
>DATEIL010000007.1:0-6536 GCA_035279085.1 Nitrososphaera sp. | reverse complement strand
TCTTTCTGGGTCTTTAGAATAGTAGCGTGATGTGGTTTTCATCTCGGCTACTTCCATGGGTGAAAATCGGAGGTTGAAGTGGAGCGCAACTTCTTCGAAGACTTAGTCTTGCATGTATATAGGAGTGCAAGTGCGCCGTGTTAATTTATTGTTTGTGTTTGGTTTCTAATTTAAATAATTTTAATAGTAAGAATCTACTAGTAGAATCACTTGTCTTCGTCGTCACCTCAGCCGGACACTTCATCAGGCTCTAGTCCACCTATTCTGACCAAAAAGGACAGGATCGCGGCAATAGCTGACGAAATACTGTCCATAGATAAGAACCCGGGCCCGACACTTGCCGAGATACTAAAGAGGATGTCGGCTGCCGAGAGATCCCAGGTCTACTGGACCTGCAAGAAATTCCTCCAGGATGAATACGGCCTACTAATCGCTGATTCGGGACACGTCGGGATATCCGACAGGTACATACCAAACCTGATGTTCCCAGGTGACATCATCGTCTATGCAGTAGTTGACATGCTCAAGACCGGTGACTGCATCCAGATCCTCCAGATGACAGACGTAAAGGACCTGTCAGTAGAGCATGCAATGGTCACAAAAGTGAGCATCATTGATGGGGCGGTGACTGTGGAGGACCCGCTTTCAGGCTCGACTTACACGGTTGCAAAGCAGAACGTCATTGGCAAGGTGGTAAAGGTGATAACTGCGTTCTCTGAAGAGTGGCGCAATACCTTTTACGAGTTCAAGGACAGAAAGTGGCTGAACAAGACGCTGAAAAAGAGCCTGGAACTTCACAAGGCTGCCAGGTACTCGAACCAGCGCCAAATAGTCGGCGAGATAGAGCGAAGGCTTTCCAAGCTCAAGGAAGAAGAGCGCTGAGAACAATATATAATACCCAACGGGGTGCCTACTAGTCGAACAGATTCATGGCTCGAAAACGCGACCTGACAAAGACTCATGTTTATAGCGCCCAGAGATCGGGCAGCAAGAAATACGCCAAGGCAGAAAGGCGCAAGCGCAACAAGCCAAGGTAATTGTAGTAATAACATCGATAGTAGAAGATTATTGCTATTATTTTTTCACTCGTACCGCGGGCGGCTCATCTTTCTAAATGACCGGTACATGTCCGCCTGCACGTCGTCGGATTTTGAAGGGTCTATGGCATTGCTGCCGCCGTTGGCCGCGACATCCACTGTAAATGATACATTATGCTCCACGATATTGCAGTCGCTGCAATAAAACATCCCGGATGAGACCGACCTATGCCCGCCATTTGAATGGCCACATGAATTGCAGACCACGTCTGGTAAGGGATGCCGTCGAATAATAAAGAGTTGTCACAGTGGTATCCAGACAACACAGCTGCAATAGAGGCAAAGGGGCGAGCTAGTCGTACCTGCAGTACGAGCAGTCCAGGTACCTGCCATAACCCCGAGCATAATCAGTCGTCACTCCGTGTACGGGGCAGCGGAATGCATAGAACTCGAGGTTGCCGATATCGCACAATTTCGCATGACCAAAGATGGCGATCTTTAGCCTCAAGAAGAAACTATTTTTCTGCACGACCTGCCTTTCCCTTACGTACAGTTGCATCAACAATCAACGTCCGTAATCGATTAAGAAGATGTGTATGTATCCGTACATACATTTCTTATGGGCGATCCGTCGAGATGATCCTATAACAGGAATTGAAGGCATCTCAATGACACGGCTGCAACTGTCCTCGTTCCAGTGATTGTGCACATCAAAAGACTCAGGTCTGTAGTGATATACTGATGCCCCCGCGTTGCCAAATATTATTGAGGATTTGGCCATATTGCACCTGAAACACGTCTCCTCACGATTACAATGGCAACCTCACAAGCAAATGCTCAAACTCGATGCAACCTGTTCCAATTTTTTATCTCATAGTCCTATTTCATTTTGTGTATTTTTGAAAGAGGAAAATTCCGGAATTCGGGATTGTGACAGCCGATTGTGCTCGTGTAATATGAGACCCAGACACACTCACGTAATGACCGGAGCATACCTGAATGACCACAAAAAACAAGGGAAAAATGCAATATCTGCAACCTGGGAATTCTCTCATTTATCATGCAATTTTGTAAGGCTTGCCATCAGGTTTATCGATGCAAAGAAAACTCCCCATGCTGTCAATGAGCTCAGTATCGAGGCCTCGTATGCCTCTACATCAAGCGTCAATAGCCCGTACTGGGAACCGATGCGTACAATCGAATAGACAATTTCAGATACGGAGAATGACGCAAAAAGCTTTTTGACGTCGCTTCTTACCCGCCCGTAATCCTTCCTGCCTGTTTCAGGATCACGGTACTTTTGGCGGTTATCAAGGTAAAACAATATGGAGAAAAGTGGGAGATATACGGCGTATTCTGTGGCCAGAGCAACTGCGGAATTTGCCAGTTCATTTCTATCAAACTGAGAAAATAGCTGGGAAGTATATGCGCTCGCCAGCAGGCCCGCAGTACCGGAGATCAAGAGATTCTTGTTGAAGAGAATTGCAGCCCTGTATTTTCGGAAAAAATTGCGACCGCCCACATTCTGAACAAAGTGGGTGATTTTCTATTAAATCTATGTGCAGTTGAGACAGAAAAATTCAGCCGGATCACCTCGAGAAGTTCCGGAAGGCACACGGGTCGAGTAATCGCAGGTATGGACAGACATTGTAATAGCAACTTTGTGACCTCAAGAGTTCAGATATGTCGGTTGCATTTCTTGACATGATGCCTCCGAACTGCTTGTCGGATCCAAGATAAGTTACCAAGCAGCGCAGCTCAATCTTCCGTATGTCGCTGCTCCTGTTAAAGGTCAGCCAAATGCTCGGAGCATGGGAAGAAATCAGCGACCCGGAAACATAACCAAAGTATGTGTTGGCAGGCAAGCCCGGATAATCCAGATGTGACTTTGGTCCGCTGGCATAGACGATGGTCGCCCTCCAATCACTTTTCACATCTCCGTACTGATAGATAGCAGCAGAGCCCAGAGGAGGATATTTTGCACGCAGCAGGTGAACCAGGTCGGTTAGTTCCTCCTTTTGCAAGAGCTCAATGAGCAAGACTCTGTCCTCATCCGTTGGACTGTCGGCATGACCGAAACGTACTGGGGTCATGTCAATACTACTGCTGCGGCCAAGACGAAGAGAAATGATACCCCTGCAGCGAGGCCAGCTATTGCGGGCCACACACATTCCTTGGCATACATAGACGCATCGACCAAAGCCATCAGAACACTTTTAGCTTTCGCCTGGCCTCAATTTGAAACCTGACGAAAACCCTCACACACACGCTGCTTTTCATTAAAGGACTGCTTGCTTTATGCTTTCAGCAAATTATGAAGAATTAGCCGAGTAGGTCATTACTAGCTATGATGCAAGAGCAGTTCGAGTTACTCGTAGACGGGAGAATGCCCTTGCATGCCATGGCCGCCCATCATTCTAGACTTCTTGAGCTTGCTGCTTTTTCCGCCATTGCGAAGCCTAAAGTCAGGCGCAGAAATGTCTTTCTTTGTCTCTGCCTTTGCATCCTGCTGCCTTGAGAGGTCCTTCAGGCCATCGTCTATGAATGTGAAATCCTCAAACTTTTTTTCCTTTATGATCTTGATTCCCATGACCGTCTCTCACTCTTTTGTCGTAGCTCCTAGCGCAAGGCGAATGAAGCAGATAACCACAGTCTCTAAACCCGGAGCCAATGCTACAGTCGCCAAACACAACTACAAAACTTACGTAGTGTGTGCGAAAGTAGCCACGGCTAGAAATCAGATAAAACAGAATTTAAGGGTTCTTATTCTTGGAGGATTATCAGAAAATGCACAACTAGGAGTAAAAACTATTCCAATAGTGCAACTGGGCGACTCCGAATACGATGGGCCTTTCTACATCCGGGCAGCGTGCAGTCAAAGTAAACCCAGCTGGTTCCACAGCATTCTCGTATCCTTCGACAACAAAATGGTACACACACTCTACATGCGACACATCGCGACAGATGCAGAGTGTGTTATCAATATGACAGCGCATCAAGTCAGCAGTGTTGAAAAGAAATCTGTCATTCTTCCTTGATGTTTTCACGGAAGTGGGCATTTTGATAGATGGACTGGACTTGCAGAGTTCTTATTCGAGGAGATGCTTGCAATGACCCTCCTTTCGGGGCGTCTTTCATGGTAGAGGTTTAGTTGCAGGCATAGGCTAGGTCCGGCAGATGTTCGCCATTGCCGGTTGCACTATTGCAACAGGACCGGAATTGATATTCCCTATGACCTGATTGTATCGCCTAAGACAGCACAGTTCGGATTACATCGGATGGAGCAGCCAAATCCAAGATTGGAAGTATGAACAAGTGGGTAACCATACTGGCGACTGCGGATGGTCGCCTCAAAGGCCCATGGGGCTCTTTTTTGGCAGTTTGAGATCAGTTTGTCAGCTAGAGAATTACATTGCATTCGGCCCATAGGAGAATGTGCTTTGAATCTTGGCACTTTGCTTTGTGCAAGCTATTGTACAAAAGTATTCAATTTCTGACTATGTGAGAGAGAGAAATCAAAAACCGCAGAGGGTAACAATTCCGGCTTTCATCAGATTTCAGCGACGCTTGGCACTGACTAGTTGTTGCGAGTCTTGCTTCTGGATCTCGGGATGGTCAGGCTGCTTCTGTATCTCTTACTCTTCTCAACTCATCTCTAAGTGACCGCACTTCAGACCTCAGCGACTCTATCTCCTGCTGGTCGGCAGGCTTTTCATCTTTCACTCCTGCCTTGGCTGCAGCCCTTCCAATGGCTATCGTTGCAATGACTGCTATGATTGTAACAACCACAGCATAGATCAGCATTGGCAAAATCCCGCTTTGGTCACCAAATGCAACTCTGAATATTTCTTGTATTGCAGTATTCCATGCTAGTGCTGCAACAAGTCCAAAGGCTGCGGTGATAAGTGCGGCCAATGCTTTGATAACGTCCTGTCTCAATACCACAACAACCTTGCCGTAACGTAATTAAGGATTGACGAGGATCATTAGCAAGAACCTAACTGGATTCATTTTTGGTAAAGAATATCTAGAAACTATGAATGGTAGAAGCATATCCGAGTTGGACGATATTGAATAATTGACACCATAAAGGCAGAACCGCAGGCGACTGCACTAGGATTGCTCGAAACAATGATACCATGGCCGGCGCGATTGGAGATAGAAACGAGCGGATTACAATGGTTCAAAATGCGAGAAGCCTACAAGGATTTCCATTTAATATTTCCAACTTTATAAATGCCCGAACATAGAGCAAAATATTGAGTGGATGGAAACTTGCTAATGAGCGACAGACCGTTATCACGAGTTGGTTCATTGGCATAAGCGCGGTTCTGCTAGTCTTGTATCTGACGGAACCCAAGCCAGATGCAGAAAAGGAATGGTTCGATTATTATTTTGAAGCATTTGCAGTCATATTGCTCATCACCTCATTATTCTTGTACTTTCTGTCGGCAACGTATCTTCTCAGACCATTCTACCAAGATGATGAGCCTACCAAAGAGCAGCTGATACAGTCTACTATCTACACAAGGCGGCTGCAAATACCAGGAGCCTTCATGATATTTTGGGCTATCGGATTCTTGATTCTCCTAGAGTTAGAATTTTCCAATTTAGTTTTGATTTACTCCATGTTCGCCTTTGGCGCGCCGATATTGTGGGTGGGCCTCAGGAAAGTCGCCAAGATGAAATTCTAGTATGCGAATTACCAGATTAGGATCCGGTAGAACTGCTATTCTGAATGCTTGAACGCAAGTTAATTAGCATATGCGGCTGATACTATCATCTAATGTCAGTGGCAGCTGCCGTTGTAGCAGCTAGTTTGACAAAGTCTTTTGAGCGGAGAAATAGTTGCGCAAAATGCGGCCATATCCACGACAGAGATGGTACGTGTCATTGTGGCTGTAAAGTCATGGCCTAGTTTTCCACGGCTTGGTTGGCATAACCCTCCAGCAAGGATACAGCACCCATGTTAGAGACATACGCTTGCAAGATGATCACAACAATAACAAAATGGAGAGGATGAACGGCGCACTTCGAGACAGAGAGAAAGTAATGTGTGGACTGAAAAAGATGGATTCGCCAATCATCAAGGGCGCACAGCTCTATCATAACTACATCCGAGAACATGAAGGACTGAACGGCAAGACTCCAGCCGAGGCAGCAAACATCCGCATTGAAGGAACTAACAAGTGGATGACTATCATCCAGAATGCAGCACATGAGAAGCAGATAACTTGAAAAGCAAACAATACAAGGTATCAAATAATGAGAGCGGCAGTCATAGTTGCGGGGCTGGCAATTCTGTTGCTTGGAGCCATGCTTGACTTTCTCATATTTTTCAGCGTAGCTGCTAGTGGAGGTTCAGCTGCCGCTAACGGGTTTAGGGCGGAGATGTTTCTTATTCCGGGTAGCATTACTACGGTGGGCGTAGTCATAGTAGTATATGGTATCGTGGCAAAGACAAGATATCCTTAGCCATGTCCAGTGCCTTAACAGCCG
>DATEIL010000006.1:0-4132 GCA_035279085.1 Nitrososphaera sp. | reverse complement strand
TGGCCAGAGGATGATCGAGTGTGCCGAGATACTTTAGATTTATCTTGTCCACCATGGTCACGTTGTCTTGAATGTCTTCCAAAATGCGGGCCTCGCCGCGTCCCTTCACTCCCTTGTACGGAAAATTCTCGTCGTCAATGGAAAAGTAGATCCTGTCTGGGTTTTCACGTATGTTCTGGATTTTTTTCGTTCGTTTGTCGGTCCCGGTATACAGTTTGCCGGTATTCCTGTCGTGATAGAACCACACAGGCTGTATCACTGGATAGCCATCTGGATCAATCGTTGCCAGCTGCATGTTGAGCTTGCTTTCAAGGAAACCTTTCACTTCCGAGTCAGTCACGCTAGATGGCATGCCGGGCATCGCCTGGATGATTTTCATTTCATCTATTCCATAGCGACTTTACTATAAAAATAGACTGTTGAATGGCGCAAATCTGTGAATTGCATATCAGCTTCTTTTGATGCCTCGACTCATATACTGACGCAAAAATGCAAAGCAGGTGCACATACAATTATTTCAGGGCGTGTATCAATGTATATTTGCGCGAGCGAGCGGGCGATCTGCCTAGCTTTTGTATTTCGAGTACAGCCATGCTCCACCTGCCACAGCAACTATCAGGATCAATACTCCTGCGATGACTGGGGCGAGCAGCTGGATCAGGAACCCTGCAATGGCCAGAAATATGACTATGACAATGACTGCGACGATAATCGCTGCGACGGCTCCTAGTACCACGGTATCCGCTGCCCTGCCGACTAGTTATGGGGTTTAAGGAAAACTTCTAGAACCATGAACATTAATGGAGTTACTTCCCATGCCCGCCGCTGCTCCGCGCCTAGCTGACTTTGATTTCCTTTCTCTTGCCATCAAGGCATATCCTGTAGTTGTCGAGAATGTCTCTACCCAAAAGTGCTCTTGCCGGAGTCCGTTCAGGAAAGTCTAGGCAGCCCACATGCACGTTGTCGTGCACCTTGCCAAACACCTCGATTGTAACTTCATAATACGGAATGGCGATTATCCCGGCGCCGGTCACTGTTTCGTCGCTTCCGGCAAACGACAAGTTCATCTCATTTGCGATATACGTCGGCATGATGGTCTTTGAAGAGGCAAAGTCAAGGTGAGCATCGACAACTATCCGCTTGTTGCTCCCCGCGTCCACAATTCCCATACTTACAAGCGGAAGGTTGTTCTTGTACGGGATCATGACTTTCTCCGACAATATTCTTTCTTCCAACATTCATTATTGCGCGCATCTAGGATAATTACATGATCCTCCCGCGCTCTCGCTCTCTCTATATGTACTTCTATGCAGGACCGTTACGACAACGGCGGATAGGACTGCGGTGTGTATGTGTCTTTCTCACTGCACAGATATACGCTCCCCCATCCAGTAAACAATACACACCCGCTATTGGTGCGGAATGAACCTAGGCGAAATTGTCTTGATAAATACCAGCATCGCAGAGATCGCAACGACCGCTATGGTGGTACTATAAGTCGCTGCCACGGTAAGGCCGTAGGCATCCCACAAAAATCCAAACATCAAGTTTCCAACAAAAAGACACGATCCGATCGCGATGTTGTACAGTCCAAACGCTGTCCCCCTCGATTCTGAAGGGATGTACCTGGGGATAACTGCCCTCTGGACAGTTTCAGATATTCCCGCATACAGGCCAAAGACCGCAGCAAGTACATATGCATAAAGCATGTCACCTGACAAGTAGACCATGAGCACGGCCGACAGCAGGAATATTCCAAAGGCCACAATCAGCATCTTTTCCTTTCCTACGCGGTCTGCTGCGATGCCTGAGGGAATTCCGATTGCCGCATGCGAAACATTAATGACGGCATACACAAGCGGAATCGTGTTCTCTTGAATGCCGAGGTCTGATGACCTTAATAGAACGAACGAGAAATTGAATGCCCCTAGGCTGAAAATCCCACTTACGATGAGCAAAACGACAAACGCTCTGTTTCCCCTGACAAGTCCTTGAATATTCCCAAGCATGGTCGCAGCCCCCTTGCGCCTAGCTTTTACGGCGACTTCCTTGACAAAGAAGACCAAGATCACAAGGGCAACTATTCCTGGGATCAAAGATGCGAGAAAAATATCTCTTATGTCAACTATTTGCAGCAGGGCAAAAGCAGCTATGGGGCCTACAACGGCACCCATCTGGTCAATGGACCTGTGCAGTCCAAATGCCTTTCCTGCGCGTGATTCTGGAACCGAATCCGCGATAAGGGCGTCCCTCGGCGCGGTCCGGATCCCTTTGCCTATCCTGTCTCCAGTTCTTACAATAAAGGCGTCAAGCCATCCCGTGGAAGCGGCAAAAAAGGGCTTGCTTGCTGCAGATACTGCATAGCCGGCAAGAACAAATGACTTCCTCCTGCCAGTTCTGTCTGATAGGGATCCAGAAACCATTCTAAATGCATACCCTGCCAGTTCCGCCGAGCCTTCTATCGCGCCAAGAATCGCCCGGGATGCACCGAGGGTGCTTATCACAAAGAGCGGCAGGACGCCGAGAACCATCTCTGTTGAGAAATCTGTGAAAAAGCTGACAAGGCCAAGGGCAGTCACATTGCGCAAGCCTGCAGAACCCGACCTATTCCCTGTATTGCCGTCATCATCTTCGTGACGATGATCTTCCGTATCATTGTCCTTGTCTGACGAGTCCATTGGCCTATCTGCCTATTTCCCTACCACGACTTACACAAATTAAAGGCAATAACCATATACCCAAATATTCGCATTGCACTCGCGCACCTTTCTGAATCAATTCACTATCTGATGAAATGCCGCTCACCCGCAAGGGATTATTTCTTGGAGCTTCACCTCCAATTCACTGACTTGGGCAAACAGGGCCGAGCCCAAAGAAAATGTTATTCAATAACCGACAACTAATGCTTAGCATTAGAGAGAGGTATATGCTCTTCAACATCAACCCCATAAGAAGCACAGAGCAGGCCAGAAATGAGATAAAAAAGATCGTAGCACGGCAGAAAAAGGGGACCCAAGATGACCTTACTCCTTTTGCCGCCGAAATTGACAAGCTGCTGTTGCAGATCGAACACAAGCCATCGTGGCAAAAAATCCCTGTAGTCGCCCGAGCTGCCCTTATCGAGGTGGGAGGCCGCGTCATTCCGTACAGCGAAGATGTCGTCCTGCCAAATACAAAACATGATTTTGAGCTCGTAATCAGGATGCTTAACCATATTCGCGAACAAAAGAAGCTCGCTTCGGTGAATATGCCACTTTTCATCCAGCCTGACGAGATTTCAATTGCATACAGCGAAGGCAGATTCTCACATGCTGGCGGCAAAATTGTCTCGCAGCTGTCGGTGGTGGTCCAAAAGGGTAGCATCATGTGCGCCGGCTTTGTATTCGGCCGGGACTATGTCATACTCCACGGCTAAGAGACTTTATGTCATCATATACTACTAGTTGCCATGCCTTTGAAGCTTTCTCCCTTTTTTCTTCAGGAGCAGGCAGGCGCATGCACCGCTGTGAAATTTCGCCGGGACGTATCCGTCTCCACCTCTTTCAGCAACCCGTTGGCTGCACCTCAACCATTTGCCAGAATTGTAGCGGTAGAATTCCTTCTTTGCCACCAAGAATTGACAAACGAGTCTGCCGAGAGCCCGCCTGTCATACACTCGGTATTCTTGCCTGACCGTCGTTGCCAATTTGCCATAAGGGACAGTGATTATTGCGCTGCCGGCTTTGTCGAGGATGCGAAATATTTCCTGCATAGCTTTGAGGTCCCCCAAATCATCAATGGCTCCTGAGAAAAGACCGATGTGCTCAATAGTGCTGATGGAAATAATCTGGTCAAACGCGCCATCTGCAAAGCCGGCAAACCTTGCATCCATCCTCACGTCGCATCCCCCTTCAATGATGTCGATCCCGACGACTTGCCAGCCCCCGCCACCAAATTCGCCAATTGCCTGTGCCAAACCAGCGCCTCCGGCGCCTATGTCTAGAATCTTGGTGCGTTTTCGGCGCGATACAAGATTTCGAGCCACAAAGTCATATTCGACAAGCCTTTCTGAAGTTACTCCGGCGAGCAGCGAATGGATATCCATCTTTTTTCTAGAGCTGCTGTTGCCACCGTGCGCATAGACTGGGAAGTC
>DATEIL010000005.1:0-4612 GCA_035279085.1 Nitrososphaera sp. | reverse complement strand
TACTGGGTGCTGAAGCCTATTCTTCCGGATTGGCCAACTACGATTTTCTATGTACAAATCTATGCTCCAGTCTTGCCGGCCTAGTTGGCGCATGGGCGTTCAAGGAGGCAGATCTGGTAGCATCGTGTGTAAAGCCGGGTTTTCCTTCTCCCAACAAGATGGAACAGAAAAAAATGTTTGTGCAGGCCCATCTTATGATAGGCATGGCCCAGACTAATCAGCAAATGTATGGCACGATGAATTACGTCAGTGTAAGCTTTTCAAATGTAGACTATTACTTATTTCCAATGAATGACAACGGTAATATCGTGCTAGCCGTCGCATGCGTCAAGCCCTACTCGATTGAAGTCATTTCCAAGGCAGTTTCCGAACTTATCGCCTAGCTTCTGATTCTAATTTTTAGTCTATAAACTGTCATCTCTTGATATTATTATCATTAATCACCATCATGCAGCCTCTGTGTCTCCAGCAGGAGCCTGTCTGGGCCTGCGATCCCGCTGTATGCCTACGAGTGAATATACCAGCAGTATCAGTCCCGCCACGAGTGTGAATAGGAACACATATTCGGTCATTTCTAGCGACTTGCCCTCGTCCGGACTTGAAAAGCCCCCTGATGTTATGGTGGCCAAGCCTCCTGCGCCGATAACTATCATTCCTGCAATACCAATTATCAATAGAGCTGCGCCGATTCCAGCCATCAGCTTTTTGTTCTTTGCAGCTGATAACGCGCCGAGGGCACTGCCTGTCGCAGGATTTCTCTTTGTGCCATCTTCATCATTATCCATATGGGCACCTGTACGCGGTATTGAAATTAAGGATTGTAGTACAGGCTGGCAGCTGTTAGCAAAAAGAGGATCAATCGCTTTCGTCGTCACTTGTGGTTGTTGTCTTGTCTATTTCTTTTTCACGTTTTCTGTAATGTGCTTGATAATGACCGGCAGCGCAGTACCAGGACCAAAGTTGCCCGTGACGCCCTGTCTTTCCAGCTCTGCCCTATCGCTTGGAGGTATGATTCCTCCACCGACAACTAGGATATCCCCGGCGCCTTTTTCCTTCAACAGCCTTGCGACTTTTGGAAATAGGGTCAGGTGTGCCCCGTTTAACAGGCTCATGGCAATCGCATCAACGTCTTCGTCTATTGCCATGTTTGCTGCTTGCTCAGGAGTGCAAAACAGGCCTGAATAAATGACTTCCATGCCGGCGTCCCTAAAGGCCCTGCAGATTACAAGTGCTCCCCTGTCATGGCCGTCAAGCCCGAGCTTGCATACAAGTACACGTATAGGCCTTTGCTGCGGTTGTTGTTGTCGTTGTTCTTGCTGTTGCTGTGCCGCCGACATATGGTGATCTAGAAAGAGAAGAACCATCATCACCTTAAAATATTTGCTGTATCAGGATGTGAATTCATTGCGTCCAAGGCGGATTGTCACATCCAATAACATCATCCCATTTAATTTCCCTCTTTATACGCGCCGGCCGGCCCAAAAATGAATATATATAAAGAAATGAGTGCCTTATCCGCGGGTAGAAAAACAGTCGTGACATTTAACCCAAATTTCAGAAGAGGATCGAATTCACTTGAAATTGACGCTCAAAAGCTAAAGGAAAAGATGGACAAGGGAGAAGACGTCTTTATCCTCGACGTGCGTACCCCGGAAGAATACGAAGCCTGGAGATTGTCGTATGACAAGCACACCAAGACTCCGCTTATCCCTGTCGACAGGCTTTTTGGCTCGCAAAAAGCTATAGCCGACCAGATCCCAAAGGACAAGGAGATCATTACGCTCTGTGCCCATGGCAACAGGTCAATGATGGCGGCTCAGATGCTGTCCCAGATGGGGTATAACGTAAAGAGCGTAAGGGGAGGCATGGCGGCATGGAACCAAGTCTATGATGTCGCACAGGTCGCGACCGCGCCGGAGAGCCAGGTGCGCGTCTGGCAGCTGAGGCGTATTTCAAAGGGTTGCCTTTCGTACGTCATTGCAGCCGGCAAGACTGCCACCGTCATTGATTCTACCTGCGACCTTGATAACTCGGTGATAAAGCTGGCGCAGGAAAATGGCCTTGAAATTACAAACGTGGTTGACACCCACATGCATGCCGACCACGTCTCGGGCATGATATCGCTTGCAAAGAGGACGGGCGCACAGGCACACATTGGGAGCTTGGAAGGCTACAAAGTGGAGGCATCAGGCGAGTCGGCAAAGGTCAGGCCCATCAGTGATGGCCAAACGATTCAGGTTGGATCCGGTGTGGTGCTGACTGCAATACACACACCAGGCCACACCGAAGGGAGCACCAGCTACTCCCTTGAGGTATCGTCAACGTCAGCAGCAACAACAACAGCAGCAGACGGGTTGACGGCCAAGCAAACATACCTCTTTACCGGCGACACGCTCTTTGTCAATGCAGTGGGAAGGCCCGATCTAAGAGACAAGGCTCCAGAGTATGCCGAGCTACTCTATGGCACCTACCAGAACAAACTCTTGAACTTACCTGACGACACGCTGATCCTGCCGGCCCATTTTGACACAGGCTCTATCACGCTCAAGCACGGCGGTCTTGTCGCAGACACAATCGGATCCATCAAGAAAAGCGTAAAGCTGCTGTCGATGCCAAAGGATGAATTTGTAAAATTCATGTCGTCTTCCGTCCCTCCGAGGCCGGCCAATTACAAGATGATAATCCAGATAAACCAAGAGCTTGTAGCGTGCGAAGAGATCAACATGGGCGACCTTGAAGCCGGCCCCAACTCTTGTGCCATCAAGATGCAGTAGTAGAGACAGCAGAACAAACAATAACAAGAAGAAGGACTTGCGCGCATAGTCATAAATAAGAATTGATCCATTACTAGTGCATGGCATCTCTAGACTCCGCAGACCTGCAGGTCAAGGCTGTCCGGGAACGGACTGACCTCTACAAGCAGCTACGAGAGCAGCTCATGGCAGAGGTTGAGAAATATAGAGAACAGGGCAAGGACAACCTCGCCGAAGTTATATCCAGATCGCTTAGCGAATAGACCATGTTATTATCACAACGTCATAATAATAACAACAACAATAACAATAATCATCCAACTCTCACTGCTTTGCTGACGCTTTTTACAGCTAGAGAGTTAATATTGCTCCCCGGCGCACCGGCGCACAGAACAGCCAGATATGCTTCCCATAGTAGAGGGACTGCTTGCAGGCGACCGGCGGTCACTTGCAAGGGCGATTTCAATAGTTGACAACGACGATCCAGAATCCCGGCAGATTATACGCGAGATATTTAGCCGGACCGGCCAGGCAAGGACTGTCGGGTTTACGGGGCCCGGCGGCGCAGGCAAAAGCTCGCTCATAGGCAGCCTAATTCCACATTGCCAGGCACTGGGCTACAGGGTTGCCGTGCTTGCAGTGGATCCTACAAGCCCCATAACGGGCGGGGCGATCCTTGGCGACAGGGTGCGGATGCAGGGCAACCTCGACGACCAAAAAGTCTTCATGCGCAGCATGGCCTCCAGGGGTGCGGTCGGAGGAGTTTCAAAGTCGCTCCGGAACGCCATAAGGATACTGGACGCGGCGGGCTACAACCTGATACTAGTCGAAAGTGTCGGAGCCGGCCAGCTTGAAGTAGAGATATCAAGCGTGGTGGACATGACCATTGTCCTGTTCACGCCCAATACCGGTGACAACGTGCAGGCCGTCAAGGCGGGGTTGACCGAGATTGGAGACATGTATGTGGTAAACAAGTCTGACCTTGATGGTGCCACAAAGTTGTATTCCACACTCTCTGACTTTATCGGTGGGACGGAAAGAAAGCCCATAGTTCTAAAGGCTTCGGTCAAGTCGGGCAGGGGAGTGAAGGAGATGGCTCAGGCGATAGACAAGATGCTGCGGGAAAAGAGCATTAATTATAAAGCACGGGAAAGAAAGATGCTGGAGGACGAGTTGAGTGATATGGTTCTAGATATAGTGAAGAAGAAAATCTCTGGCATGCTTATCCATAACAAGCAGTACCTGGAGTTTGTAGACAAGCTGGCAGAGAAAGAGGTTGATCCCTACGTTGCCGCAGAAGAGCTCGCTTCGGGCCTTCTGAAAAAATAGAGGTGTTTATGCACCATGGCGACAAAAGGTAGCAGTAGTAGCAGCGGCAAGACTGAGGAGAAACAAAAATTCAAGACCGATTCTTCAATCCCGGTAAAGCGGGCCTACACCAGAAAGGACGTGAAAAAAATGAACGGGGCCGACGACCCGGGCAAATATCCCTACACCAGGGGCCTTTATCCCAACATGTACAGGGAGCGCCTCTGGACGATGCGGCAGTACAGCGGCTTTGGCAGCGCAGAGGAGACCAACAAGCGCTTCAAATTCCTGCTGGATCACGGCCAGACCGGCCTGTCCCTAGCATTTGACCTTCCCACGCAGACAGGAAGGGATTCGGACGACCCTCAGTCGGAAGGCGAGGTGGGAAGAACAGGAGTTGCAATCAGCTCGATTAAGGACATGATGACCTGCTTTGAAGGGATCCCCCTTGACAAGGTCAGCACTTCCATGACCATCAATTCGACCGCATCGACCCTCCTGTCGCTCTACATCACGGTTGCAGAATCGCAGGGGGTGACTCCGGACAAGCT
>DATEIL010000004.1:0-9335 GCA_035279085.1 Nitrososphaera sp. | reverse complement strand
ATGTCGGCAAGAAATTCGGCTTTGACTTGTCGACGCCAATATCAAGAATGTCCCAGGAGCAGTTGAAAGTCATCCTCTACGGAACGGACCAGAGCATCCATTACAAGTATCAGTCAAGGCACTCAGATAGCAGGTGGGAGTACAGGGGCAGGTTTGAAGGAGTAATCCCCAACCTGGAGCGCACATACAGGGAAACAGAGTCGGAGTCAAAGCGCGAAGACCTCATGCAGTTCATGAGGGAGCAGCCATGTGAATCCTGCGGTGGCAGGCGCCTGCGAGAAGAAGCTCTTGCAGTCAAGATACAGTCACTTTCCATAATGCAGATATGCGACATGCCAATCGATGAGTGCTACAAATTCTTCCAGGCCACTTTATCGCTGACTGAAACTGAAAGATACATAGCAAGGACAATCCTCAAAGAAATAGTTTCAAGGCTCGAATTTCTCCTCAATGTCGGGCTCAATTATCTGACGCTCAACAGGATGACAGCAAGTCTATCCGGAGGCGAATCGCAGAGGATCAGGCTAGCAACCCAGATAGGCTCAAACCTTACAGGCGTGCTCTATGTGCTTGACGAGCCAACAATTGGCCTGCACCAGAGGGACAATGACCGGCTGATAGACACGCTCAAAAAGCTCCGCGACCTTGACAATACGCTCGTGGTAGTGGAGCACGACGAGGAAGTCATCCGTAGCTCCGACTGGATAATTGATATCGGGCCGGGGGCAGGTGTCCACGGTGGCGAGGTGGTGGCAAGTGGCGTTCTGGAAAGCATCCTGGCAGACCCCCGGTCGGTCACAGGGGCATTTCTAAGGGGCGACCAGGTAGTTGCTCACCGTCATGAAAGGCGCAAACCTTCAGGTTGGATGGCCGTGCTTGGGGCTGGCGAGAACAACTTGAAATCAATAGACGTCCGGTTCCCACTTGGTTGCCTGACCGTTGTCACAGGGGTATCCGGATCTGGCAAGTCAACACTGGTAAACGACATCCTGTTCCGGGCGCTAGCGTCGCGGCTGCACGGCGCAAAGGAAAGGCCAGGAAAACACGGAGGGATTTCGGGGCTTGACAAGGTGGACAAAGTCATTGGCATAGACCAATCGCCAATCGGCAGGACTCCTCGATCAAATGCCGCGACATATGTCAACGCATTTGCCCCCATTCGAGAAATTTTTGCAAAGACTCCGCACGCCAAGGAGATGGGATATAGGCCCGGCAGGTTCTCATTCAATGTTGCTGAAGGCAGGTGTGATGCGTGCGAAGGTGGAGGTGTCAAAAAGATAGAAATGCAATTTCTCCCCGATGTCTATGTGACCTGCGACGAGTGCAAGGGCAGGCGCTACAATTCAGAGACTCTGGCAGTGAAATACAAGGGCAAGACAGTCTCTGAAGTTCTTGACATGACGGTTGAAGAGGCTCTTTCGTTCTTTGAAAACATCCCTCCCATTACAAGAAAGCTCCAGACGCTAAGCGATGTGGGCCTGGGCTACCTCAGGCTGGGCCAGCCTGCGACCACGCTGTCGGGCGGGGAGGCACAGAGGATCAAGCTTGCATCAGAGCTTTCAAAAAGGGACACTGGCAGGACCATCTACATCCTAGACGAGCCGACAACGGGGCTCCACTTTGCAGACGTAAGCAAGCTGCTAAACGTGCTAAAGAGGCTGGTGGACCTTGGAAATACCATAATTGTGATTGAACACAATCTCGACGTGATCGCATCGGCGGATTGGCTAGTTGACTTGGGCCCGGAGGGCGGCCAGGGAGGCGGCAGGATCGTGGCAGAGGGGACTCCGGAAAAAGTTGCAGAGGATCCGGCCAGCCACACAGGCAGGTATCTAAAGCCAAAGCTCGCAATCGACCAAAAGATAATGGGAAGGATGGCGGCAGGAGGAGGAGGAGGCGGCAGCCAAAAGAAATGACGTCGCTTGCCATGGTAAAGGAGAAGAGGATCCCCGAAGAGCCCGGAGTCTACCTCATGAAGGACGCGAATGGACACATTATCTACATCGGCAAGGCCCGGAACCTGCGAAAGCGCGTGTCTTCCTATTTTACCCGGCACGACTCGGCTCTTGAATGGAAGACTGCAAAACTGGTAAGCAAGATATGCGACATAGAATTTGTAGTCACAGACAATGAGATTGAGGCATTTCTACTGGAGTCAAACCTTATCAAGCGATACCGGCCGGTTTTCAATATCGAGTTGAAGGACCAGCAGAGGTTCACATACCTAAAGATAACTGACGAGCCGTTTCCAAGGCTGCTTGTGGCGCGGCGGAACAGAGGCGGGACCTTTCTCGGGCCAAAGGGCAAGATATACGGCCCGTTTGTGAGGGGAAGCTCAAAGTACCTTACTGTTGGCCTGCTGAGAAAGCTGTTCAAGATAAGGATCTGCAACAGGCTTCCAAAGAAGGCTTGCCTCCAGTATTTTATCAAAAACTGCGAAGCTCCGTGCATAGAAAAGGTCACCCAGCACAGGTACATGGAAAACGTGGCATCGCTCAGGGAAATCCTGGAAGGCAGGCGAAGCATCGAAACATTTGCAAATGAAATGCAACAGGAAATGAAGCGCGCGGCGGACATTGGAGACTATGAACGCGCAAAGGAAATCCGAGATACACTGTACAGGCTGAACAACCTCCGCGTAAGGCAAAAGATGGAAAAGGTTGCAAACAAGAATCCCGACGAGGAGTATATCGGGATTGCCAGGGATGCGGCCAAGGGCATGGCACATGTCATGACACTCAGGAGGACCCGCGGAGTAATAAGCGACAGGAAAAAATTCGAGTTTGACCTTGTAGGCGACAATTCCCTGTCTACGTTTCTGTTACAGTATTATTCATCCGTGCCAATAGTCCCGCGGTACGTATACATCAATGAGCTCTTGGAAGACAGGGAAATCCTCGAAAAATCAATCGAGAAAGTATCAGGCCACAGGGTAAGCATTGTCACCGTTCCGGAAAGTAGCTTGGGACAGAAGCATGAACTCATGGGCCTCATAATGAAAAACCTCGGGATGTATCTTGAGAGGGGATACGATGCGGCAACGGTGGAGCTGAAAAGCGCACTTGGACTCAGAGAGATGCCGTATTCAATAGACTGCTTTGACGTTTCCAACCTGGGCACGGATATTGCGGTGGGCGCATGCTGCAGGCTGGTCGATGGCAGGCCGGACAAGTCGATGTACAGAAAATTCAAGATAAGGTCGGTAGCAGGCCAGAATGATTTTGCAATGATAGGCGAGCTCGTGCGTCGGAGATATATTTCGACTAGAGGCAGTAGCGGTGACCATGATGATGGTCATGACCGTGATGGCAATGGTGACAACAGCCTTCCCGATCTCATCGTTATAGACGGCGGAAAGGGACAGCTGGCATCAGCCCAGGCATCGCTTCGCACCATCGGACTTGGAGATATTCCATGCATAGGCCTCGCCAAGGAAAACGAAGAGATCCACATCAGAGGCAGGACTGAGCCGCTGGTCCTCCCAAGGAGCAATGCAGGGCTAAAGGTGCTCCAGCGTGCAAGGGACGAGGCCCACAGGTTCGGCCTGGCATACAATATTAGCCTGAGAAAGCTGGACTAGCAGGGCTATTTTTTGTGTGTGCGTAGACATGTTGCCAACTACCGGGACATGATTTAGACACGTACGCAAACACAACACGAATGCGTTCCCTCTACTCCACTTTGACGCTTTCCCTGCGCTGGCCCCTTTTGATTTCCTGCTCGGTGAGCTCGATGTACCTGGCAAGCGCAGTGTCTGCCGACTGCATCGCAATCTGAGTCAGGCGCGCCAAGGATACAGACGCCATCAAGCCGGCATCAAACGCTGCCCTGCCAAGTACGAAGGGAAGCGCCAGCATTTCAGAGGCCCCGAAGGGATTGGGAATCTTGTTGTCGCTCATAGGTGTATACGAGATTGATATGCTGTGCCGCAGAGATAAACTTTGATAAAAAAAAAGAATATGGCACCGCTGTCATTATCGTTATTGTTGTTGCGTTAGTTAGGTTCCCCTGCCGACAGAGAGGCTATTATCAGCCAGTTCCGTGCTTGGCCTTTCCTCTCAGTCAGTTCGGCGACCTGCGGTGAACGGAACCGAAACCCGGGCCGCCTTTAAGCAGGAGATGCTTTGGTCTGGGCATGATCGAATAAAGCAGGTATAGAATATTCTTCTATGCTGCAAAATTAAAAAACAAGTTGCAACCATATACGGAGTGGCGCAATGAAGAGTGAATCTGACGGCCACTCTGTTCATTTCGCACATTATGCTGCAAAGCTTGAGAGACATCTAAGAAATAACGGGATTACCTGTCACGATGCAGACCTTGTCATTGAGGAGAGCTCGGTGCTTTACTTTGAAAAACTCCGTTCAAAAGAGAACAGCCTAGTCAGGCTGATTAGAAAGCGCGAGCCATCTGATCTTTTTGTCAAGGCTGCAAACAAGGCCATCAAGAAACTACTGCCGGGCGCGCAGGACACCTTTGGATCATCAAGCGAAATCGCACGCTGTATTCTGTAGCATTATCCGGCAATATAGTAATATGTGTCACGCTCACACACGTAAGCGTCACAAATACTTGATAATGATTGTCGGGATCCCAAAGGAGATCAAGGAATACGAGAACCGCGTGTCACTCGTCCCGAGATCCGTCGCATCTCTGGTCGCATCAGGGGCCAAAGTCATTGTAGAGTCCAAGGCTGGCGACAGGAGCGGCTTTACTGATGACGATTACCTGGCGGCAGGGGCAAAAATAGCCATGACTGCGCCGGAGCTGTACTCCGAAGGCCAGCTGATTGTCAAGGTGAAGGAAATTCAGGTGGGAAGGGGCGAATCAGAATACCTGAGGCATGATCACACAATTTTCGGGTTCAACCACTTTGAATCAAGCAGGGAGCTGACAGATTCCGCAGTAAAATCAGGGGCTACCTTTATTTCATTTGAGAAAGTGGTGGACGAGCAGGGCCGGACGCCACTTCTGATGCCCATGAGCAAGATTGCAGGAACGGTCGCCGGGCTTTGGGCGGGATTCATCCACAACTTTGCATTCAAGCACGACAAATCAGTAAGGCTCAAGGCGGGCTCTGAGCAGATACGCGCAAAGTTCATTGAAAGCTTTGACCACATAGTTGGCAGCCAAGGAAACGTAAATTCTGACCTTCGCCGGATCCTGTCGTTGCAGGACAAGACGGCCCTCATCTTCGGGGGAGGAACGGTGGGAGAAATGGCTGCAAGGGTTTGCTCATCGCTTGGAGCCAAGCTAATCATTGTGGAAAAAAGGGAAGCCCGCAGAAAGTACCTCCACGAGCTCGGTCTGCCAAAGTCGTCGATAGCAGCCTCCGTTGACAAGGACATCATTCGGAGTGCTCACGTGATAATAGGGGCTACGTACGACAAGGAAAAGGCTGATAGGGTAATCGACGAATTCGCGCTGAAAGAGGCATCCGAAGTTCGAAAAAAGATCCTCATTGACGTATCTGTGGACCAAGGAGGTAATTTCCCATACATTGATCCTGCCGGCAAATACTCTCCTTTGAGCACTGGCACGATACTAAATCCAGCCCAGTTAGATTATTTTGGCAACATCTTTGTCCGTGTGCCCAACATCCCGTCAATCGTTCCAAGATATGCATCTTCTGAGCTGTCGGGCGTCCTCATAGACTATGTAAGAGGCATCGCCAAAAAGGAGGCAAGTCCCGTTGTACAGAATGCAGTCAGCATAAGGGACGGCAAGATAATCGACGAAGCCATATTGCGGGCACATAATCTAAAATAGTTTTTTTTCATAACAAGCATCCGTTCTCGATATAAGCATAGGGTTGTACTTTCAATCGTTATGATTCTATGCATGTCCTGCAGAGCCCAAATTGAGACAGCGTACAACGAAATGTGCTTTAGCTGCTACAAGAAGCAGAAGATGCACAAGGTCCGACTTGGCGGTCGCGCAAGCCACAGTATCGCGTAAATCTCCATATGTCTCAGTCACCCTCACCGTCACAGCATTCACTCGTTCTGGAAACTTTAGAGCTAAACGCAAAAGGTGTATTGTGAAGCAACATGAAAATACGCCATATTCCAGTAAAGTGGGGCCGAAGGGATGTGTTCTGACATGGCTTGTGCGCCACCATCATTTGAACCCTTGACCCACGGGTGTCTTCCTTCTAACTAGCCCGTTGTGTTAGATCTGGAGCCCGTTGCGATGCCTGGCTTCGCTACGACCCCACCTGTAGTAGTTGGCATCGTGCTATGGATAAAATAACGATGTCTGTATAAGTCTTGCTCGGATCATCCAAAGAGTGGCATGATCGTGGTATCGTTCATCAAGTTCCTGCCGACCTTTCTCCCCAAGAGCTTTCCGTCATCTAGGTACCAGTTATGAGTTGATTCATAGATTGGCAGATGCAGTAGCATCAGCGGCTGTTCTTGATGCTGCTGATTCTCCTTCTCTTCTTTTTCTCCCCTTTTCTCACTAATTTTTCCTGTATTTGCAAATGCGCCAATTTCTGCGTCCTTGTACGACCTGACCAGTGCGTGGGCGGCGGTCGACACAACTGAGTCAAAGTCTGACAAGCTTGCATTTGCTATCATGTTAGTCACGTTTCTCAGGGCAGGAATGGAGCTAGCTGCCCCGCTATAGAGTACTGACTGCTCCTTTTCCTTCCAATTCTCGTCGAGCTTCAGTGTAAGCAACGTGACAGAAGCCTTCACAAACGCATCATCAAATCCTGTTTCAGCCGATTCGACTCCCATGACAGCGCCATTCCAAAATCCCATGCCTTCTGAAGTATGGTTGGACATCAAGACAGTGGCCCTCCCTGCAACCTTCTTTCCCTGTGCATCAAAGCCATAGTTTACTTCAAGGCCATTCAAGAATTCAGAGCTGGTCACATTGTTATTTCCGTCATACCTGAGTGCGTAAAGAGGGCTTGAAGACTCGACTGAATAGCCATCAAGGTTGCGTCGAAGCAGCGGCAGGACTTCGGTCTCAAAATACTGCTTGGGATCTTTGAGTTCAGAGACGTAGACAGGCGCATTGCCAAAAGAAGCCCGGCTTACGACCTCTGCAGGTGCTATTCCGTCGCAGGTGTCCATTGCCAAGCAGACAGAGTCGTCTGGCAGCAGATGCAGCGGCATGAATGGGTAAAAGACATATGCCAGAGTATTTGCTTCGCCCCTGACAAAAAATACAAACCCGGTCATGGCTGCATATGGCCTGATAATCTGCAGGTCTGCTTTCCATCCATCAGGAAGGTATGCGGACATGGCGCCTTCGCGGCTGTCCTTCCAGGCAGTAAACCAAGTTCCGCCAGAGTTGTTTTCTGGAACTATTGCGCCAGAGTATTTTACCGAATCTATTGCGAGCCTGTATTGAAACGTAGGCGCAGTAGAATTTGTAAGCACGGCAAAAATGGATGTGTCAGGGTCGTCGGTGCTACCATTGCTACCACTATTGTTATTGTCATTGTTGTTGTCATCGTTATTGCCAGTGTCGTCGTGGCGGGATAGCATGAATGAAACACTTCCGTTCTTATCATCATCTTCATCATTACTCTCATGCTGTTGTGACGATAATTGCCATTGTCGCGAAGCAGCAGCACCTGTAATCGCGCTCGAAGAGAACAGTGTCAGCTCGGCGCTTGCTGCATCTGCTGTCCAGTTACCGGACAACATCATGACGGTCTTGCTTCCCTGCTGCACTGCATTGATAACCGGCCCGGCTTTCTGTGCGACTGCAGGCGAAGGCAACAAGACGTACATCACCAAAGTCAGCATCAGGCAGTATCGGATCACGGTCTGCGTACATGGATGCATCGGAATTGAATTTAACAATTAACTTTGATCATTCTTACTGTTCTTTCTTATGCACGGTCTTGTCGAAATCGATAAAAAATCTCACGTTCTATCACAGCCGTTGACTGGAGAAACCCAGCTTCGCGCAAAGAGGACTAGGATAAAAATCCTCAGGGCGATAGCGAATAAGAATGGCACCGCCGGATTTTCAGATATCAAGGTCACAACGGGTCTTTCAACAGGCTCGATCTATTACCACTTGGAGCGGATGGGAAATTATGTTACAAAGGACTCGAAACATTACGTCATTACCGAAGAAGGCCTCCAGCTTTTGAGGGATGCAGATTCCAAATATGCAAAGACCCCTCCTGCTCATGGCATGGAGGAAAAATTGCGAGAGTATTCACAAGGAGAACAGAGAGACAAAACCAGCGATCTTGATGTTGGCGATGATGAGGATACGAATAAGGGCAGAGAGAAAGAGAACGGCGGCAGAAATTATGCGAACTTGCGCCGTGTAGCGATGATTGGCGGATCAGCTGTAGTAGGAGTGCTAGCTGTAGGCTCTGTCGTACAGCTGTTCTTGGGAGGCGACTTGGGTCTTGTTTCTTCTTTGGGCAGAAATGCCAGCCTTGTCCTGTTCATTGTCCTTTCAGCCGCACTAGCATCCTCATTTTCGTTTAGGGGAAGACGCCTATTTCCTCAGTCGATAGGGTACCGGGGCCTGATGCTTTCCATCCTGTCAGTTGCAGTGATTATTTCAGGCATAATTTTCATATCGCAGGCACCTTTCACGGGAGCTTCGATGTCCAATCACTACGACAATTCTATGGATGCGCTGCTTTCTTCCTATTCTCTACACTGGCAGGTCAGATAGTAGTCCGCCCCCGTCGGCACTGGCCTCGCCTGCCGAAGAAAGGAAAAGTCCCCTGTTGCTCTTTGCAGTTGTGGCGAGCGGTTCTTGCGTTATCGCCCGAAGCGATTCGGGCTCCTTGATGGCAGAGAACAGCAGCTTGTCAGTGTTTTCAAGTGAGGACAAGAGCGCGGGGTTTGTCTGCTTTACAAGCTGGATTATTTCCAGGCATCGCTTGCGGACAGTTACGGTGCTCACGTCCGCTGCAATTGCGATCCTTAGCTGTGTCGTATACTCTTTGGTCTCGATGGTGGCAAGGTATAGTGCTGCCGCAGCCAGCGATACTGGGTTTTTGCCAGAAAGCAAGGCATTGTCGACGACGGCACTTAGCAATTCAAGAGCCTTTCGGGCAGTTTTTTCGGACAGCTTTGCCTTTCCAGAGATTCTGGAGATGCTATTTGACGGCACGGGCAGCGGAACTCTGATCTTCATTTCCCTGAGCAGGAATTTGTAGTAATACGCAATGTTTTTCCGGTCGGCGTTCCCAATAACCTCCTGTAGCTCGTCGATTGAGCGCGGTGTGCCAGCGTCCTTGCACGCAATATACACCGTTGCAGCTACGATGCCGGTGATGGATCTGCCCTTTATCAGGCCCTTGTCCAGAGCTTTGCGATAAATGTATGCAGCCCTTTCAGCTA
>DATEIL010000003.1:0-4991 GCA_035279085.1 Nitrososphaera sp. | reverse complement strand
CTTTCAGGGCATGATGCTTGATCGCACTTTTGCGACTGAAGCATTTGCCTGTTCCTCTGACCTTGGATGTGTGGCAATGCAAAAGCGGTAACTTTCATGTATACACCTATATCGTCGTGCAAAACTCCACAACCAAACTTCTAGGAAGGCACTACCGCCAAATTGGTCGGAGAATATGACTTTAGAGACAGCATTTTCTCTGCCTACTATTCGGATGTTTCTCTTTGGCAAATTACTTGCCTACCTACATACATAGGTACGTGCACACAAAAATACTGCTCAGGTGAGCTTCGTACGCCTCACTGACTTGACATCTGTCATTCTATCATTATCGTGGTCCATTTGTCCTAGGATCTCCGTCAACGCAATGCGAATAGCCGATATGCCCGTCCTGAATGGAAACGCTCTGCTGCCTTTGCCGGTGATAGGGTTTAGCCATTCATAAAAGGCCAAAGGATTTCCTTCCCGATCTGTGCGACTCATGTAAGAAAATAGAGCAGCACATTCGTCATATCTCTTGTAGCGACTCCGCGCAAGCATTTCTAGCCCGGTAGTCCACGGCCAGAAGGTATGATTGTGGTAAATGTTCGGATCCAGAATCCAAGGTCCTGAAGTTTTTAGCTCTGTTTCAGTGCAAAGCGGCCACTTATCAGTCCAGATCCTGTTTCTGATGGCATCAAGTGTGCTGGCTGCCCTGGCAGATAGCATCTTTTCGCTAACGGGAACTTGTCTAATTGGCAGCTTTTTGTCACTCCAATTGGTATCGCTGTGTATCTGGCTCCCAAGCATGTCTCGGACTGTTTTTTCGGTCGTAGCAATAAGGTACACTGACACGTCCTGTGTGAGGGTCTTGTAGGATTTTCCGAGGTGATGGCTTTCCTGTTTGTCCAGATAGCACCCTTCCTCCTCGGACCATAGCTGATCCTCGACTGCCGAAACGGTCTTCTCCGCCATGTCCCGCATCTCTGCTGCTTCCTTTGCCATCTTGGTATGTGAAAGGAGTAAGGATAGGTTTGTCAGTCCCATTATCCAACAGGCTTGTGTGTAGACTATTTTGCCTGCCCGGAGAACAGAATCCATCCAGTCTTCGTTGTGATCCTGCTCCAACAATCCATCATTGTCCAAATCTCTGCTCCTCAGGTAATCAACTGCCTTGAGCATTTGGATAGATATAGAATCAATAATTTCTGAATAACTTGGTATTGGCAATCCTTTAGGAGCTCTCGACCCGGCCCTGATTTTCGGCAAGATATCAGGTGAGTCCTTTGATTCTAGTTCGGCGGCTAGATAGGCATCAAAAATCCACGAGGTAGTAGAAATCATTAATGCCGTTGAATCGATGTCTGGATTTTTCCCAAATACTTCAGAATGACCGTGAAAAATGCTGGTGGGAAGGGCTCCTTCAAATGTTTTCTTGAAATCCAAACTAGCTACTTGGGATTTGTACTTCATATCCGGCGATCCCCTACCGTAGACTATCTTTACCCCCTCCTCCTCTGGCACTACCTGGCGAGACCAAATATGCTGTACTTGTTCCATGACATCTTCAAACCTGCCTGACATAAACCAGTCTTTTAGAATGTATGATGCATCCCTGCACCATACGGCTTTATAGTAACCACCAGGATTGACTCCTTCGTGCAAGAACTTTTCGGTTTTTACAAGAAAATTTTGTGCCTCATTGTAAAAGGATTGCCGCCTATCTTGTTTGGTGCTTGCAGGAGGGCCATTCAAGTGTCTTGCAGGTACTCAAGGCATTTCATGGCTATTCTATGTTGCACCTATCATGATCAATTTGTGTAGTGATTGCAGTGTCAAGCAATGCAACGGAGGGCCATAAGCGGTAATTGTACTTCATGAAGACAGAATTGCGTTACTTTGTTTTTCTTTAGGGCAAAGATCTTATGCATATAATCCCCTCTGCTGGTTAGAGACAGAGGACGCTGTTACAGACCGTGGAAATGCAAACTGGTTACATTTTTATGACATGGATTTCGTCAATAGTCTGCGAGCAGGCATTGACTCGAAAGAAAGAACTCGTTTGCCCCAATTGCAGACAGCGGACCACTATCGACGAGGACTTCATAAGTGAAATGATTTGCAATATGTGCGGGCATAGAATGAGAGAAGATACATCCTCTTAGTTTTGGTCCCATATCTTTGTCCTTGCAACGTGGCCTGTAGTGCTGCATCTCATTGTCTTTCGGGGCATGAATTTTGATATTTTGGAAACAATCCAAGGAAGCATATCTGCTAGTAACCAATTGCTCTGATGAAATGACACCACATACCTTGACTACTAAGAGAATATCACGACTATCCTGACTCAAGGAAAGACGTTCCGTTCAGGCCTAGAAAGTGCGAACGAATCGCTATGCTCTATGTGATTGTCATGTATCAAGTTAATCGCAAATGTTGATTGGGTTCAAAACCTTTTCAAGTTCAGAAATATTGTTGTACAACACTTTACACGGCCTGCATATATAGGGATTTAACCTGTTCTAGGTAGAGAAAAATGAAATACAGGAGTAGAACAGAACTTGTTTCTAACATTTTGGAGGCAGCTAACGGCGGTGCAACAAAGACCAAGATAATGTACAAGGCTTTCCTTTCGTATGCTCAGCTAAAGGAATACTTGGACATTTTGGTATCAAACGGCTTGATTGACCATGATTCAACCGCGCAAAGCTACCATACAAGCGAGAAAGGCCTCAAATTCCTCAATTTGTACAATGAAATGGACAAATTGGTCCTGACTCCCAGGACTCCATGATGACTCAAGAAATAGCCAATCTTTGAGACTCATTTCTTGGGTCTTTGAACAGGCGCTTTCGTCCACGCGACTAATGACTGAAGCGACCAATTTATAGCAGCGGGTCAAGGAATTGACCGGGCCTTTTTGCCAGGCTGTGTGTGTTCAGCGGCCTGTCTTCCAAGCCATGGCTGTTATAGGTGTGTACAAATCACTCAGAGAACAGAAATGAACTAACGTCCCAAAGGGCGTAGGTGAGATTATCCATTATCGTTTACATCGGCTCCCAGGGCTGATAATCTGCACAATCATTTCAAAATTTCTTTTTATAGTGGCGATGTATAACATAAGCATGTCAAAGGCTTTTGTTTTTTTGAATTGCGACATTGGTGCTGAAAAGGGCATAATATCGCAGATGAGGGGAATCTTGGGAGTTTCAAGAGCAAACGGAGTATCAGGCATCTATGACATAGTGGCTGAGGTCAATGCAGATTCTCAGCCAGGAATTGCGCAGATAGTGAAAAAGCTTCGTTCAATTGCTAGTATTAGGTCGTGCTTGACTATGATGGTTGTTGCGGAAAAAAGTGCAGTGTTAACGAGTCCCATGGGACACGGTGATCAATAAAAAATGACGACGACAACGACAAGATCTGCTGCAGCTACTAATATTCCTGATACGGATCAGGAAAAGGACTTTAGAGAAAGATACGCACTAGAGTTACAAAGCAAGAAGATGCGCGGTTTTCTCAGCCAGCACTTTGGGTCTGATGAATTGGCAGATGAAATACAGAAAGTGGCTCGTCAAGAGCAGATGACTCCTGGACGCAGGGGTGAGCAGATAAAGCGTGAAGAGATAAGCAAGGAAATCATCAGGAGGACGAGCCTTCTAGCAAAGGCCAAAGTCGATGGGATTGTCTAGTCATGCAAGAACGCTTACGGTAAAGTGCAGAACTTTGGCAATGTGTTCTCAGGTCACTATATGTGTATGAAAATAGTGGCGATGAGGCCAAGTTGGTGGCGGGGCTTTGTTACGTTGAGACTGAAACCAGCTGTTCAGGGGACAAAAATTGAGTTATCATCGGCGGCAGTACGACGGCGAATCAGGATCAAATCACCCCGCATATATCCTTGGAAATACTAGCCTGTCGCCAGTGGCAAAGTAAAGGCAAATGTAGCTCCGATACCGTCAGTGTTATTGTATCCTGACATCTTTCCCCCATGGGCTTCAATTATGTTTTTAGATATGTAAAGCCCGAGGCCAGTGCCCTTCTCGGATTTGCTTGCAAATTTTTCAAAGAGTTTTGGCATTATTTCAGGGTCGATGCCCATCCCAGAATCTGTAACCCTCACAATTACTGCCTCATTACTCTGCGTCATTGTCTCGATGAGAATTCTGCCTTTCGCAGTAAATTTAAGTGCATTACCCAATACATTTGAAAGGACCTGAAGGATTCTTCCCTTGTCTGCAGTTACCACAAGTTCGCCCCCAACCGACGCTCCTTGGGAATCATTTGTGTGCACACTGTTTATGTACGAAACGTCAATTGGTTTGCCATCTGTAGAGATCTGGCGCCGAATATCATCAACTACATTGTTGACCAAGGGGATCAGGTCAAATTCCTCCTTATCCAACCTGAGTGTGCCGCCTTCTATCCTGGCCACATCAAGGACATCTGTGATCAAGCCCTGAAGGCGATATGCGTTTCTTGCAAGTGCCTTTAACATTTCAGCATCATGGCCGCCATTGATATCCTCCTTTCCGGAGTCAAGCAGGAGCTCGGCATATCCTAGAATGGACTGTGTGGGAGTCCTCAGTTCGTGGGCAGCGACATTGATGAATTCCCGCTGCATCTTGTCATGCTCCTCTAATTTCTCATAAAGTTCAGATTGCCGCCACAGACTATCAAACATTGTTACATATGACAACACCGTAGACACGCTGTTTGAAAAAATTGCCGAGCCTACTGCCTCAAGAAAAGTTTCCTTAGAGTCGTCCCTCACCTCCACTATAAGATAGTATTTTCTATCGATAACCAGAATTTTTGTTCGGGCTTCAGTTGGCAGAGCAGTTTTTATCTTGCGCGCTTCAAATTTGCCTTTTGATCGCATCCTGTCATGAAGTTCTTCTTTGATGTTATCGCCAGAAGATGGCACCAAAACTTTAATCTCCACACCTCGAGATGCCGCTTCCTCCAGTGAATCAATGATGCCGATCCTCTCCTCCCTCCTGTAAGCAGTA
>DATEIL010000002.1:0-6146 GCA_035279085.1 Nitrososphaera sp. | reverse complement strand
TGGAGAACGAGGAAGTGCGCCAGGCGATATCGGGCCTCAAGTCAGAAGGGGCAGAAGTTATCGTTGTAAGCGAGGCGTATGGCGTAGACGATCCGAGCAACGAACAATATGTGATGTCAAAGTGCGATATGCCCTGCACTGCGGGCCATGAATTGACAGGTATCTATGGGCTTGAAATCCGCACGCTGACTGCGGCTATCAATGCTGGAATTCTGCCTAAAGCAATTGGAACCGCCAGATACGTCGAAGATGCAGTCAGAAAAGAAAACATCGGTGCGCCGGTCCTGATAATGAAAGGCGACGGCGGAGTTACTAACATGGAAACATTCCGCAGCAAACCCATAGTCACAGTACTGTCCGGTCCTGCCGCAAGCGTCGCCGGAGCGTTACTTCATCTGCGAGTAATTGATGGAGTGTTTATTGAAGTCGGTGGAACTTCTACGAATGTCTGCGTGATAAAAGACGGCCGGCCGGAGGTGAGATACGTTACGATAATGCAGCATCCGACTTGCATAAGGTCGCTTGATGTCCGCGTGGCAGGAGTGGCAGGAGGATCGCTAATCCGATGGTCGGGGAGAAAAATCACCGACGTCGGCCCCAGGTCCGCCCACATAGCAGGTCTGCCGTATTCATGCTTTGCATCGCCCGAAGATCTTGAAGGTGGCCAGATAATCACCTTCAGGCCAAAGGAAGGAGACCCGTTTGACTATGTCGCTATCGAGACTTCTGGGGGTAAGAGATATGCCATTACAAATACATGCGCGGCAAATGCACTTGGAATTGTTCCGGAAGGTGACTATGCAGGAGCCAACCCTGATTCGGCCAAGCTTGCGCTTTCAATTCTTGCAAATAGAATAGGCACCACGCCCGCAGCGGCAGCGTCAGCAATCCTCGACATCTCTGCAAAAAAAGTCCTTGAAATAGTGGAACCGATGATAAAGGAATACAAACTCAAAAAGGATCGCATTGTGTTTGTCGGGGGTGGCGGTGGCGCGTCAGTGCTCGTGCCCCACGTAGCAAAAAAGCTACAACTACAGCACAAGATAGCGGAACATGCAGAGGTCATTTCATCGATTGGAGTAGCAGCCGCCATGATCCATGAAGAGTTTGAAAAGACGATTTCGAATCCAAAACCCGAGGATGTGGCAGAGCTCACGGAGCAAGCCAGGTCGGTGGCTTTGGAGCGAGGCGCCCTGCCAGAGTCTTTGACAATCCAGTCAGAGTACGTGAGCGAGCGCTCGATCCTGCGCGTTACCGCCACCGGCAATGTTTCCCTTGACATCGGCACTGCCAACGCTCAAGAGATAAATGACCAGGAAGCCCACGTCCTGGCCTGCGAGCTTTTCGGGATTGCAGAGGGCGTGCAGAGAATATTTGACATGAAAAACTACCATATTTTTGCGTGTGAGATGAGCAAGAAAAAGCTCTTTCTGAAGGCGCGCAGGCAGCCGGTCTTGGTGCTTGACAGGTATGGCAGAGTCAGGCTTTCCGTTGAAAATGCTGCAATCATTAATGGATCTCCCGAAGAGGTTGCTGACAGCGTGGATTCTCTGATTCAGCGGCAGAGCGCGGACGGAGCGGATCTCGCGCCCCAGGTACACATCCTCGACGGAGTCAGGCTCATGGACTTTTCTAGCCTCACAGCGCCTGAACATGTTTCAAAGGCGGTGCGGGATGAGCTAAAGAAAGCGACGGCCGCTCAGGTGGCAGCAATCGTAAAACTGTGATCAGAGTGGGAGGCGCGAACAAGAGTTGGAAGTTGTAAAGTGCACTGCAGAAGGGGTTTTGCACTGCTCAGAAGTAGTCAGGCGAGGAGGAGTCATAGTTTTTCCCACGGACACAGTATATGGAATCGGGTGTGACCCCCGCAACAGTAAGGCAGTTTCCAAGGTCTTTGAGCTAAAACACAGAGAAAAACGCAAGCCGCTGCCAGTGCTTGTACACGACAAGCTCGAAGCAGTAAAAATGATCGACATGGAAAAAGCCAAGGACTTGGCAAGCAGGTACTGGCCGGGCCCCCTTACGATTGTAGCTCCCCTCCTGGACAGCTCGATAGTGCCTGCGCTTGCTGCAGGCACAGAAAAGCTCGGTGTCAGAGTTCCTGCAAATAAATGCATCCTAGACCTCCTTTATCACTGCAGGATCCTAGTAGGAACTTCAGCTAACCTGTCTGGGCATGCTCCGCCCAAGAGCGCAGGCGAGGTTCTCGCATCAGGGCTTGAGGGCTTTGATGTTTTGCTCGACGGAGGCCACGTTGAGGGTGGTAGAGAATCCACCATAGTAGACATCATGGCAGGCAATATCGTCAGGGAAGGCGCAATAAGTGGCAAGGATGTGCTGGATGTGCTAAGGGTGAGCAAACGTTGAAACAGTTCAACCTGATAGTATCTACCTTCAGGTTCAGGGAGGAAGAAGCCCAGGACGAGGCTCTTGACCTGCTAGAGTCATTCGGCGATCCTGAAGCGATTTGCGAAATCACGGAGATAAAGGGCATTCTGCTTGCTCAAACTTCAATTGAGCCAACAGAAGTGGTTGACAAACTGAAAAAGATAACAGCATCAGAGCCGTGGCAGGTTCGGTATATCCTAAGAGTGCTTCCAGTCATGCGTGTGGTCCCTACAGAGCTCGATGGGATATCAGCCGCTGCTTCTGAATTTGGCGACAGAATTGGCCCCGAAGAGTCATTTAGGATAACAGTAGAAAAGAGGCACACGTCACTTGAGTCAATGGAAATCATTACTGCCATAGCATCCAGAATCCAGCGAAAAGTCAACTTGGAAAATCCTGACTGGTTAATCCTCGTCCAGATTCTAGGCGCGAAGTCGGGAGTATCGGTTCTAAGGCCGGAACAACTTTTCAGCTCAGTCGTAGAAAAAAGGAGAGAAGAAGGCAGAGATTATTAGCCCAGTACTTGAATTGCGGCCCGCTCCAGCAGATGATTCAGCAGTTCATGTTCTGAAATCTTGCCAGTTAGCCCAAGGCTTGCCGCCAGAGCCAGTTTCTTTATTCTAGTTGGCATCAGGACGGAATCGTCTATTTCAAATGATGCTCTGGCATAGTCTATGAACAGGTTTACATCAGCGAGCACTTCGGAAAAAACTATGAAGCAAGCGGGATGTGCTTCCTTCAGGCCCGCTCTAGCTATGGCGTCAGATATCTGATCCGTAAAGGCAAGGCGAAGCAGCAGCTCTGTCTCCACCTTGTTCGCCATCATTATTCCTCGCCTTCTTGCTTCCAGGGCTACCAAAAATACTCCGAGTGCATGTTCTACCCCAAAAACAGCTTCAGCTCTTGCGGCCTGGATGCATGTGCGTTCATTCTTTTTTCGCAGCCTGTCCAAAAGATCGCCGGCTTTATTGTCGCCGATATTCCGGACTCCGACTACTGCTAGATGTGTGCCACCCAGCAGCGTAAAAGTACTACCCCCATGGACAACCGTAACTACAGTCACAGTGTCTCCCGATTTAGCCACGCTCTGGAGACCTTGAAGAGCGGCTGAATCCACCCCGTTGATTGCAACAATGAGATTTTCAGGGTTGAGAAGCGAGGACTGCAAAGAGCGATCCTGCAGGAAACGGAGAATATCGGCAACAGAGGCATTTTGTTTCTCGAGCTGGATGGAAGAATCTCCGCCGAGAGCCTTCTTGGCCCCACCGAGAAGCCGGATGTTTATCATTGAACCCTATTCTTCAGTCTCTTCAGACTCATCCTCAGATTCGTCCGAAGCTGCTGCAAGGGAGGCCTTTTCCTGGGCCGCCTGCTTGCGAAGGTGGGATGTGATATAGCCTGCCAGCTCGTTTCGGAGAACCTTTGACCTTACAATAGCGAGATCATTGAGAGCCTTCTTGTTAGAGTCAAATTCCAGCCCAAATTTCTCTGGATGTTTCTCAAGAAGCTCCGTGGAGATGCGCTTTATCCTGTTCATTCATCTGGAAAAGCAAATAGGAGGCTATTTTATCTTTCCCGTCATAAACCTGAAAGATAAGACATCGAGTTTCTTTCCAATAGTTCTCCTGCTTCGCCGAATTCGGTGCCCAGTTCCCTTGCAATAGAGGCTACTACGCTTACAAGAAATGAAGTCGATGCCGCGGGGAGGCTTTCAAAGCAGTGCGAATACGCGACAGGACCGTCTGTTTCTGCCAGAATTCGCTCCTTTGGTGCATTGCGCAAGAGCACTTTCTTATCATCAGAATAGACGAGCGCGGGCCCAAAGGAAACATAGAGTCCCATGTCAGCCGCAATGGCAAGCTGTTTTTTGCTTCCCGCAAACCAGTGTAGCAATACGCCCTTTAGGCGGAATGATGGCAGCACCTGAAGTATTTCGTCAAGCGCCTTTCTGGAGTGGATCGAAACCGGCTTGCCAGAGGATTCTGCAAGTGAGAGCATGGCATCGAATACCTGCCGCTGCCGCTCAAATGGTGCGATGCCCCGCTCATCATATGTCCTGTCAAGTCCTATCTCCCCCACACCGTCAATGTCACTAGCATGATGGGAAAATAATTCTCTGAATGTATCCAAATCTTCTCGTGCAGCCGCCTCGGGATGTATTCCAACAAAGTTTTTCACAATGTCACGCCGATCTCTAAAGAGATTAAGGGCCCTCTTTGTTGTACTAACGTCAACGGTAACAGAGCAAGCGACAATATTCGTGGCGCAAAGTCCTGTCAAAATGTGGCCAAGATATTCAGAGTAGGCGCCGTCTGTAAGATGTATGTGCGCGTCGAAAAGCCGCAACCTGCTGCTGTATGGGTCCCTTGAAGGATAAATTCTATGTCGCTCGACTCTCCTGCAGACTGGCGCATGCCAAAAGTTTTAACATGGCAGGCGCAGATATAACAAAATATGTCTTCTGGTCCTGAATTCGGCCTTGCAGTCATGTACCGCGTCCTGAAAAAATCCGGGGCTGAAAGGGTAAGTGATGATGCGGCTGACGAGCTTCGAAAGGTTCTCGAAGAAGTCGGAGTGAGGATAGCAAAGCAGGCCGTGGACCTTTCAATCCACGCAGGCAGGAAAACCATCAAACCAGAGGACATTGTACTTGCTTCAAAAAATGTAATAAGGCTCTAAATCTTGGATTCTGTTTGACATATCCTGTAATCCACGTGACATAAAATCAGGCGCAAAGTACCATCCATATTTACATACCCGGCTGTTTGCTTGGAAGTAAGGAGATGGATGTCCGAGTACCCGTTCATCCCCTTCTCCTCAGGCCGGCATCACAGTGGTCTTGAGTCAATACACGATGCCGGCCACTCTTTTCCTTAAAACCTACCGCAAGTCCTGACGCATAGCCGGGGCAGCCTTGGAAGGAATGACTTTCAGTAGGAATGATTTTCGAATTTATGTTCCTGCAGGGCTTTCATGCTTGTGAATTGCAGCGAGCATTTTCCACATTTGTGGATCTGACGAACCTGGTATTTATCGTATGAACGGGATAATCGGAGGTTGTGTACCGACATACCGACTTCTGCGGGGACGTGACTGTTTATTGAGTGGTCTTGAGTAGTAATCACGGTTACTTGCTACGCGCAATAGAGCTTGAATAGTTTATGTCATGCATGGTATGTAGGATCGTGCGCCAAACAGGCATCATGCCCAATTGACGGGCATATCCTGTCAAGCAGGTATAGCCTTCAGCAAATTTACCCGACAAAGCTATTATTAGCTACAAAGCGTAATATCTAGAAACTTTATATCTACATTCCCTTTTGGGGATAATGGTTTGTATAATACAAACAAAATGAAATACACACTCAATTTCAGACCCACCGGGAACGTAAGTAACCATGGAAACTGGCAGTGCAACAAGTGTCAGGCCACGTTTACTTCATTCAGAGAACTGCGAACTCACAAGAGGGAAGTGCATTCGTACTAGGACTGGGACAGTAGTGGTTGTGCAGGGTATCGGACGTCGATAACGCACAAGAATTTTTCAGTAGCGTGAATTTGGTGACGCTGCATCGGGCCCGATGGGGGACCTGTTCCCAGCATGCCCATATTATATCCATATAGCCAATCAGTCGCCCCTTGTTAATTTGCGACCAAAGCTCCACCATGACCGAATAAATAAGGCGCCGGGAGAGGGACTTGAACCCTCGAGTCCCGAAGGACATCAGCTGGCGCGTCTCTTTGTTAGATCTCGAGGC
>DATEIL010000001.1:0-5104 GCA_035279085.1 Nitrososphaera sp. | reverse complement strand
ATCGTCGTAAGGGTCAAGGACGACGGCAGGGGCATCGATTCCGACCTTACACCCAAGCTATTCCAGAAAGTCGTGTCCTCGCCGGAAATGGGCGGGACGGGCCTCGGGTTGTTCATTTCAAAGAGCATCATAGAGGCTCATGGCGGCACAATCACCGGTGGCAACAACACTACCAATAACAACGACAGCAACAGTGAAGGCCGCAAAGGCGCGACATTTAGCTTCACTTTGCCCTTGTCTGAAGAAGAAAAAAAGACTGTCGGGGAGAATTGAGGGCCCCTTTCGTTGAAGGTTTAGAATGGAGTTCTTTGCCAGCCAGCCCGCTCACGGGAAACACTGAGACCGGGGCACAGAATGAGGCGACGATATTTTTGCATGTATGAGCATGTTGCATTTTTTACCGGCCAGATTCAAAGTTAAATATCGGCAGAGCACATCATTCCCTTGTTCCTCTTGCCCACTCGTGTCTTTGTTGTCGATGACGAACAGGATATTACAGCCATCGTAAAGCGAGGCCTTGAGCATCACGGGTTCAAAGTTACCGCCTTTAACAGTCCGATAAAGGCCCTGGCACATTACAGCCCCGGCGCATTTGACATCATACTCCTAGACATCAGGATGCCGGAAATGACTGGCTTTGAGCTTGCAAGGTCGATCTGGGACACCGACAGAAATGTGCACATTTGCTTCATGACTTCTTTTGAGATCTACGAGGGAGAAGCCGCAAAAGTCTTTCCTTCTATGGGCAACCGCTGCTTTCTTAGAAAACCAATAACGATTGAACAGCTGGCCAGGCACATCAATACCCAGCTGGGTCTTTCTTCTCCTGATCTCACGTCGCATAATTGACTGCCATTAAATGCGCAGCAGGCGTGGGCATCACCCAAAAGGCGAACTCGATTATCTACTGACAATATTATTCCCAAATAGTGCGGAAACTGCAGAATCTGACCGCGGCTGACTCTTTTTTTAGTCCGGTTAAATGCAATGAATGCTATTACTATTTGACATGGATCAGAATGCACAATCGTCGGGGCATGAAATGGAACGGACAGCTAACCAGTGGGCAGAAGTCATCGGGCAGCTATTTGACAGGCTGACAGGCAAGGGAGCATCAGTAACCTACTCATTTGATAACCTCGTGATTGACATCCCGCGAGCACAGGGACCCAGCGGACAGAACATGGTAAGTGCACAATGGACGGTAAACGGAAAAATAGTCATCACAGCCGAAGCGCACGGCTCAGCAGAGGACACGCGGCAGGTGGCAGAAAGTGCCGCTAGTACTACCACAGTGGCCTGACCTCCATGCTAGGTGATAGCCATCTGCATATCGGCAGACAGGACCCAATTGGAAAATGGGTAGCCGCGGCCATGGGTATGCCCAGCCGAGGATCGATTCACATCAGCGTTGATGACACTAGAGCAGTTTCCATAACAGCCGAGGGCGGCGGACTGGTGGCTGTTGATCTGATCGAGCCGGCCGTGTTCCGGCTTTCCCAGGATGAAACGGGGTTATTTGAAAAGCTAAAGACTGCAACCGAACTTGGACGCAAACTCTCAGATAGAGGCGTGACCGTCCAGTTCATGAGAAAAGGCAAGGAGGCAGTCCGACTTGGAAAAGGCGCCCACCCCACACTCTCCAAAGTCCTCACAAGAAGCAGCGATGTTCAGCTGTCAAGCGTGAGACAGTTTGCGAAACTAAAAGGAGATCTGAAGGCAGATTAGCTTGAAATAAACTACCATTCTCATTTACACTGGCAATTCTGTTTTTAAAAAATGCGTGATAAATCGTACGCACACACACACATACATACACTCTCTCTCATGAATATATGTGGCTACATAAGAGATGGGCTACCGGATAAGCTATTCAATACCTTGGAGCGAAAATGCCATATGACGGGCGCGGAGGCGGCATCAGCAGCGACAATATCATGCAGTGCCTTGAAAGAGAAATCATACCAGATCCGGGAGATCACGGAAAACGGCGACACCCAGCGTGTAATTTGCGACGGTCAAATGTCGCGATATGTAATAATGAATACTTGCAATGGTTTTCAGTATTCCCGCAATCAACTTCACCATTCGACAAAATGTCCCAATCGGGTAAAACAGAAGACATGATGCTGAGGAAGGCCTTTGAAGGCATAATTGCCGTCCTGGGGCCCGCGGGAAAGGATGCCATAGTCAGGGAATTGAAGCTGAGATGTGACTACGAACAGGAGTATATCAGTACGGAACCTGTGGCAGATATCCTTCGGCGACTCTTTGGAGCTGATTCTGCAGATCTTCTCCTTGAGCAGGTAAGAAAAGTAGAGCAGAGGCTTGGGGCGAAAATCGCCAAAATGGAGACGGAGCAGAATCTTGGTCGCAGTCCAGCTAACGCAAGGATGGGCAAGCCCGCCGCCTGAACTGGAATAAGTCACAATACTCTTTTTGCCATACCAAATAGGACTAAGTCGCGGTAGGAGAATATTCTGATCGTGGCTTCCTGCCTGCTGGTTCAGCCCCTGCCATCGCCGGCAGAATAGAAATGATTTTAGAACTTGATCGTTAGCCCTGTCCTGAAGCAGCTCGTCACAAGGATTGGCGTGATTGAGGGTCAGGACAGGGCGGGGCTCAATTCCGCGCTTTCTTCTCGGGGTACCACTCACAAGCAATTTTTGTTATTAAAGCATGCCTTAACCTTGTTAACTCGAAAGTTATATGTCGGTGCCTGCCACCGCATTTTGGCTACTTTGTCGGGCTCGCCGAGTTCTTACCGGGACAGAATATACATAGTCAAAGACATTATCCTAAAGCTTGTAGAATACGGCGAGCTCAACCAGACCGCCCTTGTGAGCTTTTGCGGGCTGAACCTTAAGAAACACAAGGTCATCTTGGATGACTTGCAGCAGAACGGCCTTATCACCAGGTCTGAAATCATGGTGAGAAAAAGAGTGGTTGCCATTTACCGGCCTACGCCGACTGGCATCGAATTTTGCAGAAATATCTTGGAGCCTTATGAAACGATGTTCCCGAGGAGAAAGGATGATGCGAACCCCGTTGACGGCAACAATAACAACATCAATAACAATGACAAAAGTAGCCGCCTTGCCGGCATGCTACTCCTCATTTAGGCCAAACTTTGCTGCAATTTTTCTGTCCAACTCCTCTTTTTCCTTGGAATATTCGTGGAACCTGCCGTTCCAGGGCCCCATCAGTCGGTACTGCCTTATGCCGGTTGCAAACCAGATGCCCGATATGATGATTACCGCTCCAAGCAGGATGCTCAAGATGAGTCCGAATTCATTCTCAATTTCCAGGATCGCAAAAAATGACGGATGGAATATCAGGTAGATTGACAGGCCGCTGGCAAGTGGGGCCAGGACTATGGCCGAGACTGACATGCCAATCATTATCTTTCTCATGCCCTGTATCTGGGCGATGAATCCATCAAGGAGGCTCAGGACGTCATGGCGTGCTCCTGCTTCTGAATTGTCACTGCCTGGCTCTTCGCTCACAGGTCATCTACCCCTCCACTGTTATTTGTCCTTTCATCTCCGGATGGATGGTGCAATAATATTCAAAGGTGCCTGTCTTGTCTGGAATAAAGTCGATCGTCTGACTTTCATAATAGGCCAAGTCCTTTGAATGCACGTTGAATGCATCGATGTTTATGTTGTGCCTCGAATGGGTTTCAGCATCCTCATTGATGAGATGAAGTGATTGGATGTCGTTTTTGGTAAATACATATTCAGGGTCCGTAGTGCTCCCGCCTGTGCTTCTGAGCCCCTTAACCGCGCCAGAAGATATGCTGACATAGTGAAATCCAGAACCTGCATGTAGGGCTTTAATAAAGTGGTTATTTCGAGGGCCGAATACGGGAGTCGTGCCATTGACTGGAATCATCGCATACCATCCGAAATATCCGATTACTGCGACAACAGCCGCAATCGCACTATAAACGATAATCTTGTTCCTAGTGAGCTTGTATGGAACATTCTGCTGCTTATTCCGACTGCCCTTCATGATCCAATCAGATTTGGATTGATTTGGTATTTAGGTCATGATTAACATGGTTAAGTTCTGGCAGATGGCAAAACGACGAAACACCCCAGGCCTCGCGCCGTCACGAAATTACTGCAGTTTGATGGGTGGGCGTCGGTCTTGCCTCTAGGCAAACTCTAGAGTTATCCCGTTTTCTGTCGAATAATTGAATCTGAACCTTTCATTTGACGCTATGGGAATAGTTTCAACTGCGCCGCTGCAGCAGGGACACTTGTTCATAGGAGAATGAGCGGTGAGAGATGATGCGCACCAAAAACACGAATTGCATATCAAGAACTGCGCCTTTGACATGCACCTCTTACTCAAGGCTCTGTTAATTAATATCGATTAACCATGTTAATTGACCTAGTTAAGCGACGGTTAAGAGAGCTGCCACTCGTGCATTTGCCGGTGGATCAGTTGTACGGGCCCCTAGCCTCGCAGCATCATTATCATGATGCCATGATAAGAATCATGAACAAAACGGTGAGGACCGAAGACGGTCAGGCTGTTGGATCGGTCGATTCGGATCATGCCGAATCGATAATCGTGCTGGCAAGCGGATTCCGAGAATACGAAGTTCCAAAATCACGTATCAAATCTATTGAAGGCCCTGTACTCTACCTTGATTTTTACCCACGCGAGCTTGAGCAGTACCGGGTCGCTTGATGTTCTGGCCACACAGATACACACTCGCCTATTCTTTTCGATTTGAGCCTTGAAAGTAAAAAGAGAGGCGAGATACATACCTGTGGCAAAAATGAGACCCTTTGCGATAGGTCCTTTCCTTCCCCCGTCGGCCATTGTTTGTTCTTCCAATCCAGGGCCCTCCTTTGCATCCAATTGCCTTCCCCGGGTCTGTACTTTTACACAGACTGCTACGGTACAAAAATTTGCAAAAAATCATTGCTGTGGCCGATAGTAGCAGCCGCCGGCCGTGTTTACTCGACTATGACATAACATATCATATCTTGTCTTTCTGACCATAACCGATTATCATCTCCCCCTCCTCTTCGTCTTCCTCTTTCGCTGCCGCGGCAGTGGAAACCTGTCTCGCAACTGCGTAACTACA